>JBHHTN010000007.1:0-20879 GCA_046753405.1 Candidatus Micrarchaeia archaeon
CCTGTTAGGCCGCTGGTGGTTGAGGTTCCTGTTGTGGATGATTGTGGTTGTTTCACTCTTTACCTTCCTGTTTGCGGTGCTGACGGAAATACTTGTTCCAACTCCTGCGTAGCGCGCTGTGAGGGTGTTGCGGTGAATTATGATGGAACGTACAAGCCCTCGGTTTATTCGTCTTTCGTCGTATCGCAATAGTTTTTTTAACGGCGTTATTCAAACTGTTTTAAAGTAAAATGGAAGTTGTAATCAAGCCGGGAACCAACAATCCCACCGGGTCCTGGCGCAACAAAAAGCCGGTTGTGGATTTGTCAAAGTGCACCAAGTGCAAGCTTTGCGAAACCTACTGTCCGGACACGTCTATATGCGTTCATTCTGAAGGCGCGGTGCCTGACTTAGAGTACTGCAAAGGATGCGGTATTTGTGCGACGGAGTGTCCTGTTAAGTGCATTGAAATGCAGGAAGAACGTTGAAAATCGTTCGCTTTTCGTCGTAATGCGTTTTGTTTTTTAATGTTGGTTTGGTTAATTGGTAAACCAAAGTTTTTCCCTTGTACTGTGTTTTTGAAAAATGAAGACTATTTTGGAGGGCAGCAAGGCGGTTGCCCGTACGGTTGCTTTGTGCCGGCCTCATGTTATTCCAGCTTATCCTATTACGCCCAGTACGCATATTCCAGAGGAGTTGTCCAAAGAGCTTGCAGACTACGAGTTTATTCCAGTTGAAGCCGAGTTTTCCGCAATGAGCGCGTGCATTGGGGCAAGCGCTGCAGGTGCTAGGGCGTTCACTGCTACCAGCAGCCAGGGGTTGGCTTTGATGCACGAGGCGTTGCACAACGCAAGCGGAATGCGTCTTCCCATTGTCATGGCCGTTGCCAACAGGGCGTTGAGCGCTCCGATGAACATTTGGTGTGACTGGCAGGACTCTGTTTCGCAGAGGGACACCGGTTGGATGCAGTTTTACTGCAAGAACAACCAGGAAGTTGTGGACACGATGATTCAATCGTTCAGGCTTGCTGAAAAGGTCCAGTTTCCGATAATGGTTTGCATGGATGGTTTTTACTTGACTCATGAAATTTCCCCAATTGACTTGCCTGTCCAAGAAGAGGTTGACGGGTTTTTGCCTGCTTTCAAACCCCGGTTTTCTTTGGACGTTGACGACGTGCATTCTTTTGGAACTTTTTTCCCGCCGGCGCATTATCATGATGCCAAGCGCGACCAGCAAAAGGAAATGCTCGCGGTTTTTCCTCATGTTGAACTTGTTGCAAAAGAGTTTGGGGAAAAGTTTGGTCGAGAGCAGTTTGGGGTTTTGGAAGAGTACTTCATGAAAAACTCGCAAGTGGTTTTTGTTTCAATGGGAGCGTTGGCTGAAAACGTTGAGTTGGTTGTGGATTCTTTGCGTGAGAAAGGAGAGCACGTGGGTTTGCTTCGCGTTAAGTGCTTCAGGCCGTTTCCATCTGTTCAATTTGCAAGGGCGTTGGAAAACGCGAGGGCGGTTGTTGTTTTGGAGAAAGATTTTTCACCTGGTTTGGAAGGCGCGCTTGCAACCGAAGTGAAAGCAGCGTTGCAGGACGCGCGCGAGAGGCCGAGCGTGTTGAGCGTTGTTTGCGGTCTTGGCGGGCGCGATGTCACTTTGAAGGAAATTGAAAGTGTTTTTGAACGGGCAAAAGGCGGGGAAACGGGTCCGACGTGGCTTTGAAATTTTAAGAGGGTGTTTTTTTGATTGGTTTTGAAAAAGTTTCAACAAGACTTGCTGGTGTTATTGGCGCAGGAAGGCGCGCTTTACCGCTTTGTGAAGCTTACCACGGGGGAGTTGGCCGGGAAAGTGAGCGTTTCACAGCAAACTGTTTCTCGCTGGATTTCGGGTTTGGAAGAAGCTGGACTGATCTACAAAAACAAGCAAGGCTTTCGAATAACGCAGAGTGGCAGAGAGTTTTTGCAGGGAGTTCACTTGGCCTTGGACAAAGTGCTTTCGAAGAAGGCGGGCAGCGTTTTCTTGCAGGGAACGGTGACGGAGGGTTTTGGAGACGGCGCGTACTACACTTCCCTGCCGGAATACAAGAAACAGTTGAAAAAGAGCGTTGGCTTCGAAGCCTTTCCAGGCACTTTGAACATCCGTCTTTCTTCGGAAGAGGATTTAAGGCAGAGAATGAAGTTGGACTCCAAGACAGGGTTGCACGTGAGGGGGTTTACGAAAGGCAAGAGGAGGTTCGGTTCTGCAAAGTGTTTTCCAGCGCTTGTGAACGGAAAAGTGAAGGCAGCGGTGATTATTCCGCAAAGGAGTCATTACTCGGCGGAAGTGGTGGAGTTGATTGCGCCTCTGAAGTTGCGAAAGGCGTTGAAGTTGAAGGATAATTCGATTGTTGAAATTGAAGTAAAAGAATAGTTGAAAAAAAATGGCTGGAAAATTTGAAAAACCAAAGGAGTACTTTTTGCACGGGCACAGGTCTTGCGCTGGGTGCGGTCCGGCTGTTGCCATGCGACAGTGCTTGCAGGCACTTGGCGACGAGACGGTTGTGGTGAACGCCACAGGTTGCATGGAAGTTGTAAGCACGCAGTACCCTGAAAGTTCTTGGAACTTGCCTTACATTCACTCTCTTTTTGAAAACGTGCCGTCTGTTGCAAGCGGTGTTTCTCGCGCCTTCAAAAAATTGGGCAAAAAAGGGGTTGTTGTTGGAATAGGCGGCGACGGTGCATGTTATTCGCCCGACACGAAAATTTTGACGGCCGATGGTTTCAAGTGGGTGGCCGACGTTTCAACTAAAGATATTCTTTGGAGCGTTAACCCTGACACCTTTGAGCTTGAATTGCAACCTGTTGAAAAACTGCATCAATATTTTTTTGAAGGAAAAATGGTGCGGGCAAATACGCGATACGTTGATTTTCTTGTTACTTCTAACCACAACATTCCTGCAATGTTTCGTAAATCTGGAAAAATAGTTTTTTTAAAGGCAGAAGAGCTGTTGAAAAAATATAAAACCTTGTTGCCAAGAAGTTTCAAGTGGCATGGAGAGAAGAAAGATAGATTTGTTCTTCCAAAACTTCCAAGCAAAACCAGTATGAGGCAGTATTCGTCTTTTGACGCTGGCGACTGGGCCGAATTTGTTGGCTGGTACGTTACCGAAGGCAGTTGTTATCATAGCGACAGTGGCTACCTTGTAAGAATTTATCAGTCAAATAAAAAGAACCGCAAGCATATTTTGCAGTTAGTTAGGAAAATGGGGTTGCGTGCTTCTGAGTGTAGTCGTTCTGTTGATATTTCATCCAAGCAGCTTTTTACCTGCCTCAAAAATACTTGCGGGGATTATTTTTACAATAAAAGAATTCCGAAAGACGTTCTTTCATTATCTTCTGACAAGCTTTTACGGCTTTTCGATGCAATGATTCGTGGCGACGGCTGCAAAGTTCGCCCAGGTAAGGGGAGAACTTCATTTAGAACAACTTTCATAACCAAGTCGTCGTACTTGGTAAGTCAATTTACCGAGCTTTGCTTAAAGCTTGGAAAAGGCGTTCACATAACTTATGATAATAGGAGGATAGCAAGAATTGGCGTTCAAGAGAAACATGTAAAAAACGAGTTGTATTCCACAAGAAAATTTTCCCAGGGAAAGACTCAAGTTTTTGAGGAGGATTATGAAGGAATAGTTTACTGTCCTCAACTTCCAAAGAACCATACGCTGATAATCGAACGAAATGGAAAAGTCTCGTTGAGCGGAAACAGTTACGACATCGGTTTCGGCGCGTTGTCTGGGGCGATGGAGCGAAACGAGGACATGATTTACATTGCCTACGACAACGAGTGTTACGCCAACACAGGAGTGCAAAGATCGGGCGCTACTCCTATTGGCGCGGTTACTACCACCTCGCCTGCAGAAATTCACGGCAAAGCACAGTGGAAGAAGAACTTGCCGTTTATTGCCGCCGCGCACGCTATTCCTTACGTTGCAACAAGTAGCATTGCGTTTATTCCGGATTTGAAAAAAAAGCTGCAAAAGGCAAAGGAAAAAAAGGGCTTTAGGTTGGTTCACGTTCACGCGCCTTGCCCTCTTGGCTGGAGGTTCGATTCGGGGAAAACAATTGAAGTTGCACGCCTTGCAGTCCGATGCGGTTTGTGGAACTTGTTTGAAATTGAAAACGGTCTCTTCAAGCAGTCAATGCGTTTTCCAAAGTTGGTTGATGTTGAGGATTACTTGAAATTGCAGGGAAGATTCAAGATACTTGATGAACAACAGTTGAAACAAATCAAGGAACACCTTGCGCGTGTTCAAACAGAATTGAAAAAGCTTGAGGACGCCAAACTGAATTTAGAGTACTTTTTGTAAGAGTCGAAAAGCGTTTGTTCTTATAACTGTTTTTACTCCGTGTTATGGCTTTCATTCGTGCTTTGGTTTTTTGTTTGGTTTTTCAAAAGGCTTTCGCGGTATTCTTTGAGTATCTCGTCGGCTTGTCGTTGAGGCACTGTGGTGCCGCCCAAGGCGTAGGAAATCATGCTTCCGACTACTTCGGAGTTTTTGCATAAGAACTCGTCGTTTCCTTCGATTATCACTTGCTCGTTTATTTTCACGCAGTTGCACTCTCCGTGGGAAATCAAAATGTTTGGTTCTGCGCATGTTTTTTGGCTTTCTTCAAGTGAAATGCATTTTTCTCCTGTTTTTGCTTCTACCAAAACGTTTTTGTTGCTTGCACCAAGTCCTAGGGAGACTTGGGTGAGCATTGATGAAATACATTCAATGTCTTCAACGCTTCTGAAATCGGCTTGTAATGTCACGTTTTTTTCAGTCAGCGCGTCGGGAAACGCGATTGCCGGCTTTTTAGAGCTTATTACCCGGACTCCTTCAACGTTGTATTCTTGGGTATTAGTCAAAAAAATCAAAAGCGCGAAGGCCGTGAGGAATGCAACGGCCCCGACAGTTGCTATTTTTGCAAGTGGAAATTCTTTTTCAGTCATTTGTTGTAAACCTTTTTCATTCAAATTTCAAGTTCCAATCCTTCTTCGGATAAAGCGCTTTCTTTGAATTCTTTTTTTGCTTCGACAAGCAAAGGGGTTCTGTCGTCGTACCTGTTGCTGAAGTGGGTAAGCACGAGTTTTTTCACTTGCGCTTTTTTGCAGGTTTTTGCAATTTGAAACGCGGTGCAGTGTTCTTTTTCCTTTGCCAGATCTTTGTGTTCGTGTAAAAACGTGCTGTCGGCAATTACTGCGTTGGCGTTTTCAAAGTGTTTTTCAAGCCCTGAAAAAAACGCGGTGTCTCCGGTGTAAACAATTTTTTTGCCCATCTGGACGAAGGTTACCTCTTCGTACTTAACGGTTTTTTTGCCGATTTTCAAAACGCCTTTTTTCCCTATTTCCGTGAAAAGCCTTCCTTTTATTCCTGCTTTGACGGCTTTTTTCTTGTCAAATCGTCGCTTGTCTTTTTCTTTGAAAACGTAGCCCAAAGCGTTTTTGCCGTGTTTGACCTGAAATGCGCGGACTTCGAAAACGTCGGTTTCAAAAACGGGTTTTTTTTCAGTTCCGGAGACTTCTTTTACTTTTACCTTAAAATTAGGTTTCAATTCATTGGTTGAAAACAAGGTTTCCAAGAATTTGCCAGAGCCTTTGGGCCCGAATACAAGAAGTTCTTCGGCGCGAGTGCTCATGTTAAGGGTTTGAACAAGCCCGAACAATCCCAAGAAATGGTCGGCGTGCAAGTGTGATAGAAACACGCTTTTCACTTTGGAGTAGCTGACGTTGTACTTCATCAATTGCCTTTGCACGCCTTCACAGGCGTCAAACAAGTAAGCTTTGTCTGCTTGGACTGCAAAGCACGATGGAACGTGTTTTTTTGTTGGGACGGAGGCAGTGCTTCCGAGCATTACGATTTTAATCATTTCAGACCTCTCAAAGCATATATAATTCTGTTTGGAATAATTTTTTCATTAAAGTATTTAATGCGCTTGCTTCCTTAATTTAAGGAGAGGGTGCTTTTTTTTTAATTTTGTTTTATTGGAGAGTGGTTTTATGAGGAACGGAAAATACTTGTTTACGTCTGAGTCGGTTACCGAGGGGCATCCTGACAAGGTATGCGACCAGATTTCCGACGCGGTTTTGGACTCTATTTTTGAAAAAGACCCCAACGGCCGCGTTGCAGTTGAAGCATTGGTGACAACGGGACAAGTGGTAATAGCAGGAGAGGTTAGGACAAACGCTTACGTTGACGCTGCTGGCATTGCCAGGAAAGTAATCAATGATATTGGGTACACTGACGCGGAACTTCAGTTTTCCGGGGACAGTTGCGGTGTTTTGGTTGCAATTCACGAGCAGTCTCAAGACATCGCGCAAGGTGTTGACGAAGGCGAGAAAAAAGAGCAGGGTGCAGGCGACCAAGGACTCATGTTCGGGTACGCCTCGAACGAAACTCCTGAATTGATGCCGTTGCCGATTATTTTGGCTCACAAGCTTACAAAAAAACTTTCAAAGGCAAGAAAAAGCGGGGAGATTCCTTATCTTAGGCCGGATGGGAAAAGCCAGGTAACTGTTGAATACGACGGGAACAAGCCGGTTCGCGTTACCGCAGTTGTCATTTCAACGCAGCACTCCGACGAGGTTTCAAACGAGCAAATACGAAAAGACGTTATTGAAAAGGTAATAAAGCCGGTTTGCGGCGACTGGTTGAAAGACGACACCAAGTTTTTCATCAACGCAACAGGACGCTTTGTTTTGGGAGGGCCCGCGGCAGACACAGGCGTAACAGGAAGAAAGATAATCGTCGACACCTACGGCGGGCACGGAAGCCATGGGGGCGGCGCGTTTTGTGTTTCCGGGGAGTCAATCGTAAATTCGGAGAAAGGTTTGGCGCCAATTAACGAACTTTCTTCTCTTCCTTCTGGTTCGCTTGTCAAAACGGATGTTTCTCCAACTCCAATGGAAACATGGCTTGACAATGGAGTTATGAGTACTTTACGGTTAGAAACAAAAGATGGTTACGGGCTTGAAGGCACGCCAAACCAATGCATTCGTGCGATTGATTTCAAGGGTAATTACGTTTGGCGGCGTTTTGACGCGATTCAGTCAACTGACTGGGTTGCAATACAACGCAAGAACAGGTTGTTTGGCCAAAAATCTGTTGTGAATTTTGAATTTAAACACAAAAAAGCCGCGCATAGAAAAAACGATTTTTCTTTTCCTGCGGAGCTTACCGAAGACTATGCTTATTTGCTTGGCCTTTTAACCGGCGATGGCATGTGCACTACGCGTGACGGCGTGCGAGTATGCGTTTGCGAAAAACAAATGGAAGAAGTCGTGCAATCCTTGTTAACTCGTCTGTTTGGAAAAAAAGGCAAGATATTCGGACACTGGGCGCATTATTGCGGAGTGGAACTGCGAGCTTATCTGGAACAATTGGGTCTTGGTTATTGGCGTTCATGGCAAAAAAAAGTACCTGCCAGTGTTTTGAGCGCGCCAAAAACCACTGTCGCAGCTTTTATTCGCGGTTTGTTTGACGCTGACGGTACTGTTAGAAGAACCGGAAGAAACAAGAATTCTGTGGAAGTGAAATTGACCACGACTTCCAAAGAACTTGCATTAGGAGTTCAACAATTGTTGTTGAACTTTGGAATAGTCTGCGCAATTCAAACGGTGCAAACAACCGGGAAAACCTCGCGCATTCGCAACCGGACTGTTCGTTCTGCAAGGCCTCTTTACCACGTTCGTGTAAAAGGCGTTGACAGTGTTCGAATCTTCCAAAAAGAAATCAATTTTGCGCTTGCTCGCAAGGCCAAGATTCTAAACAACATTGAAAACTCGTCAAAACGCAGTCGTCTAACTATTCCAAACCAGCGCGAGCGCGTGAGGAGGCTTTGGTTAAAGCTTTCCTCAAGTGAGCATCAGAAAGACCGCGCCGGCGTTGGGCACTGGTTGCGCAATCCAAGCACCAAAGGTACAAAGGAACTTACTTACGCCAAAATGATTGATTTTATTGACGCTTACGAAACAAAGTTTGCAGGCAATAATGATTTTGAGTACTTGAGAACGTTTTTTGTCATGAATCATTATTATTCGAAAGTCAAATCTACGCAAAAAAGTCAAAGTCACGTTTATGACTTTGTTGTTCCCGGAGCCCATGCGTTTACTGCCAACGGTTTTGTGTGCCACAATTCTGGAAAAGACCCTTCCAAGGTTGACCGTTCGGCATCTTACATGGCCAGGTACATTGCGAAAAACATTGTTGCAGCTGGTTTGGCCGACCAGTGCGAAGTACAAATTGCGTACTGCATTGGAGTGGCAGAACCGGTGTCGGTTTTGGTCAGCACTTTTGGCACGAACAAGATTCCTGAAGAGAAGATTGCCCAGCTTGTTCGCGAGCACTTTCCGCTTAAGCCCTCGGAGCTTATCGAGCACTTGAACCTGCGCAGGCCGATTTTCAGGAAAACAGCTGTGTACGGCCACTTCGGACGCGAAGACCCTGATTTCACGTGGGAAAAAACGGACAAAGCAGACGAGTTGAAGAAAGCGGCAGGGCTTTGAAAAAAAAATCCTTGCGCTTTTAAGAAGCTTTTTTAAGGGGGTTGAAGTGTGTAATTTTTACTTTTTGCCAGCAACATTTGCGTGAGCTGAAACCGTGTTCAACTCTTCCTTTTTGAAAAAGTTGTTTGTCGTTGCTTGCCTTTAAGCAAAGGGTATTTATTGTCTTTTTTGCTAATTTCTTCTCTTTGAAGGCGTCAAACGCCGTTTTTCTGTTTTTTGTGGGTAAGTTATGAGGAAGTCTGTTCGGTCCAAAAAGGTTTCAGCGTCAAAGGCTGCAAAGTCTAAAGACCAAGACCCTTCTTTTTTGAAAGACTTCAAGTCTACTGCTGAAATTCACGTTTCTGAAAAACTGGTTGACCAGATCATCGGCCAGGAAAAAGCCGTTGAAGTAATAAAGAAAGCGGCAAGGCAAAAGAGGAACGTTTTGCTCATCGGCATTCCCGGAACCGGCAAAAGCATGATTGCACAGGCAATGAGCGAGCTTATTCCGCTTCAAGAGTTGCAGGACATTATAGTTGAAGCAAATCCGGATGACGAAAACGTTCCTAAAATAAAAGTTGTGAAAGCAGGGGATGCGCGAAAATTCGTTGCAGCCGAAAAAACCAAAGGCAAAATGGCCGGAGGCAACATAAACATCGTGTTGTTCGTTTTCATGGCCTTGTCTACCATGGTTCTCTTGTACTTTGGACCCGGGTTTTTCGGCGAAGTCATCACGGCCGCGCTTTTAATCGGGTCGTTCATGATGGGCGCAGGACTCATGTTTGCCTCGCAACTCGGACGAGGCCGCCTGATGGCCGAGGCAGAGTCATTGAAAGTGCTTGTGGACAACAAGGGAAGGAAAAAAGCTCCTTTTGTTGAGGCAACAGGAGCCAAGGCAGGGTCTTTGCTTGGCGACGTGAGGCACGATCCCTTTCAATCTACAATTGACGAAACAAAATTGTATGTTAGGCGTAGTGGTGGAATGCAGAAAATTTCTTTTGGAGCTCTTTGGAAAGAGATGGTTAAGAAGTATCCTGACTTGTTTGAGCGTCGTGAGGATGGTTACGAAGCAATAATGCTTCCCGAAAGTGAAGAGCTTTACACGCTTGGAGTAAAGGATGGGCAGGTTGTGGCAACGAGAATGCTTGTTATTAACCGCCGTCCATTTAAGGGAAAAATTGTTGCTACTTATTCAAATAAAGGACTGCTTGAAACTACTCCTGAACATGCGTACATTCTTTCTGACAAAGAGAAAAAAGCATCAGAACTGGATGCTGATGACGAGCTTTTGATATTGCAGGATAAGCAAATTGTCGAGGAAAAAATTTCTTCTAAATCGGAGAAGGATTTTGACGGTTGGGTTTACAACACTACGACGGATACTGGGAATTTTTTTGCCAACGATGTTCTAATTCACAACTCCGGCGGTCTTGGAACTCCTCCGCATTTGCGTGTTGAGGCGGGTTTTGTTCACAAGGCTAATAAGGGGGTTTTGTTTGTTGATGAAGTTGCGACTTTGAGGCAGAAGAGCCAACAAGAGTTGTTGACTGCAATGCAGGAGCGAAAGTACTCGATTACAGGTCAAAGCGAGATGTCAAGCGGGGCCATGGTGAGAACCGAGCCAGTTCCGTGCGATTTTGTTTTGGTTGCAGCGGGTAATTACACTGACTTGCGCAAGATGCATCCGGCTTTGCGCTCCAGGATAAGGGGTTATGGTTACGAGGTTTACATGGAGAAGTCTATTCCAAGCAATGTTGAAAACATAAAGAGGCTTGTCCAGTTCATAGCGCAGGAAGTTAAAAAGGACGGTAAGATTCCGCATTTTGACAAAAGTGCGGTAGTTGAAATAATCAAAGAAGCACACAAGAGATCTGGTCGCAAGAATAAGCTTACTTTGAAGCTTCGCGACCTTGGCGGTTTGATTCGTGCTGCTGGGGACCTGGCAAAAGAGCAGGGCGCGCACCATGTTTCTGTTTCTCATGTTAGACGGGCAAAAGTGATTTCAAGTACTTTGGAGCAGCAGGCAATGGCGCAGTATATTTCCATTAGGAAGGATTACCAAGTGTTTCAGACCAGAGGCAAAGCCATTGGAAGAGTCAATGGTTTGGCGGTGATGGCTGACGCCGGGCTTGTGCTTCCGATTGTTGCAGAGGTCAGTCCTGCTGCAAGCAAGCTTGAGGGAAAAATTATTGCAACTGGCAAGCTTGAGAAAATTGCCGAGGAAGCAGTGCAAAACGTAAGTGTCATTATCAAAAAGCATTTGGGAAAAGACACGTCCAACTACGACGTGCACGTTCAATTTTTGCAGACTTATGAGGGAGTGGAAGGAGACAGTGCCAGTGTTTCTGTTGCAACCGCGGTTATTTCCGCGTTGGAGGAAGCGCCCATTGACCAGAATATTGCAATGACTGGCTCGTTGTCGGTTCGCGGAGAGGTTTTGCCAGTGGGCGGTGTTACTGGGAAGGTTGAAGCTGCAATTGAAGCGGGTTTGACAAAGGTGCTTGTTCCCAAGGCAAACGAGGGAGACATTGTGCTTGAAGAGGCAAAGTTGAAAAAAGTGGAAATCATCCCAGTGTGCGACATCTTCGACGTTTTGGATCACGCGTTGTCAAAGTCAAAGAAGAAAAAGCAATTGCTTGGAACAATCAAAGAAGAATTGGGAGGATCATTTGAAAGTTTTTCAGATGTTATTAAGACAAGGCGCGAAAAGTAATTGTTTTACTTCTAGTTTTTTTTCGTCGAACAGCGAAAAAAAGGGCAAAGTTTATAAACTAGGTGGTTGCAAGTTACTATTCATCGAATTTTGAAGAGAAAGTGTGGTTAAGAGAGGGTAAACAGCGCATTTCAAAACGTCTTTTTCTCCGGATTGCCTCCGAGGGGTTTTTCACGCCTTTTACTTGCTCTCTTTTCCACCTGTGTTTGGTTTTCTATTTTTTTCCAAGTTTTTCCCTTTTTTTTGCGCCTCACCTTCCGGTTTTTTATGCCGCGTTTATTACGCCGTACTCCTTAATATATTTTACGGTTTTTCCTGCCTCCGTTTTCCAAAACAAGCCCACTGAAGCCTTTTTACGGGATAAAGAGCTTTCTGTGGCCTTTTTGAAACTGTTGCTTTTGTTGTGTTTGAAAAGCGATGGTCTGCAAACCTAAAAAAGCGAGAAGGCGCCAAAAAAAAGGTTTGCTTCATTCCGAAAGCTTATGCGGAATTTCCGTATGGAATTCCCTTGTTGCTTTCGGTATAAAAAGTTCCGGTAAGACATTCTACAAAGTAGATAAAATGAGCGTGCATTCTTCTTGCAAGAAATGCGTGATCCATACCGGTTTTGCCTCGAATAAAAAGGGTAACCGAAGTTAATAAACGTTGTTGTTTTAGTGTTTTCTTTTTTTGGTTAGTCTCGCGTATTCTGTTTGGTAAGGCCTTAAAAAGAATTCGTTGAACTGTCTTTTTTTTACAAGTCCTCTGATTTTTGTGAAGTCTGTTGTCAGTTTTCTTATGTCTTTGGCTTTTTCTTTTTCGGATGCAGCGTTTGTTTTCGCGTTTTCCAAGTCTACGAGGTAGAAGTGCGGAAACGGGTTTTTTTTACTGTTAACAGTTTTTGAGGTTCCCAGTTTTATCAGCAGGTTTTTTGCCCTCAGATCGCCAAGGATGGTGTTTTTCGAGTGCAGGTGTGCAATGAATTCAGCTACGCGGTTGAGGGTGTGTTTTTTGTCGGCTATTCGCAGGGTTTTCCAGTTTATTGCAAGAAGGGGGATTGCACCTTCTTTAAGGTGCGTTATGAGCCATCCACGTCTGTATTTCTTTCCGGGTTTTTTCTTTTCGCCTTTCCTGTATTTTTCGAAAACGCAGCCTACTACTCGTACTGCGTTTATTTTAGGTTCAAATGTTCTTATTTTTTTGAGTGCTTTTGCTTCGTTGGTCAGTTTTTCTGAGCTTAAGTGGGGTTTTATGACCAGTTTAATTGTTGTTTTTGGTTTTTTGGGGTCGTCCACCACGTTAACTGGGAAAACCCGGTGGCTTGAGTCTCCTGCGAGCATTAGTTCTACTTCTTGGTGTTTGCCGGTTCTGCTGTCTGGTAAGAGATAGTGTCCTTTTTCTTCAAGAAGTTCGCGAAGTTTTCCGCGGTCGAACGGTGGTTCTAACTTGAAGACGAATCTTTCTGAGTTTTCCCATTTTTCTGTTTTGACCATTAGCGTATTATACCTGAAAAACAGCAAATAAAAAAAGCGCGGTTTTGATGAAAATTTGCTTTGTTTTCAATTAGTACCGCACGATTATTTTTTCGCTTATTTTGCTTATTTGGTCGAAGTCGAAGTCTATTTTTTGGCTGTTTATGGTTTTGACTTCGAAGAAGTTTTTTTCCGGGCTCACTTTTTTTATTGTGCCTATTGAACCGCCTAGTTCGGAGTAGACTTCTTTGCCTTCTAGGTTCAGGTTTGCAATGAGGTTGTTTTTGAGTTCTCGGGATAGGCGTATTACTATGAACAAGGCGGCTGTTGACAGGAGCATTAGGTAGAATATGTTTTGGAAGCTGTCGTTTCCGAGTATCCATTCGGAGGCGCTGTAGAATACGAGTGATAGTAGTACTATGGAGCTTGCGTGGTTTATTTCATCTGCAATCAGGTACCTTTTTTTGCGGCTTAGGTGTTGTACGGTGTTGCCTGCTACTATTAGTAGGAGGGAGGCGGTGAACAGCAGTAGGAATGTTTTGGTGAATTGTGCGGCTAGTTTTACTCCTCCCAATCCGCTTGAAAGCGTGTTGTCTGCGGCGACGAAGAGGGCCACTATTGCTATTGGTATTGATAGGAAGTAGAAGACGAATGAGGGGTTGTCGATGCTTACTTGTATTGAGGAGATTTTTCTCAGGATTACTTCTTCTATTCCGAAGCCTTTTATGAGGAGGTAGGCGCCGAGGAGGCCTATGAATACTCTGATTCCTGCGTCTGCAAGCCAGAAGTACAGCAGTAGGGCTATTGCGGGTATGCCGAACACGATTCGTGCGTAGTGTGGTTCTTTTAGTTTTTCAAGGATTACAAAGTATGTTTTTTCGAGTTCTTTTGTTTGGCGTACTATTACGTGGCGCACGCTTGTTATTTTTACGCGGGATTGGATTATGGGGATGACTTGGTCGTCGTGGGCGCTGTCGCTTACAAAAACGCATTCGTCTGCTTGGAATTTTGTGAGGACTTTTTCCAGTTGGCTTGTTATTTCGCGGTCTGCGTAGAAGCCTAGCCGGGAATTTCCGGTTATTGTGGCTACTTCTGTTTTGTAGTCTTGGCTTAGCTGGTCGTATTCTTTTACTGCTTGGAAGATGGTGTTTGAATCGGTTTCTGCGGGGTCTTTTAGCGCGAGTTTGGTTGCGGCTTTGATGTTTGCTTCTCTTCCTATTATTGGCCCTCGCAAACCGGTTTTTTCTCCTACGTCGTTGTCTACGTCTGTTGCTATTATTAGCATTTTTTTTGTTTTGGCCATTTTGTTTTTTTTTTAAACCTCTTTGTTTGTTTTTACTTATCATTGTTTTTTAATAAGTAGGGTTTTTTAAGTTGGAAAAACGCTTTTTTTAACTAGGGATTTGAAGTGGATAGGCAGGCTTTTGTTTTTGTAGCGGTTATTTCCGCGGCGCTTGTTATCGCGGGTATTGTTCTTTCTGGGGGTATTCCTTTGTGGCAGTTTTTCTTGCTGCTTTTGGTTGGAGTTCCCGTAGTGCTTTTTTTTCCTTATCGCGTTGTGGTAAAGGAGTACGAGCGCATTGTCGTTTTTCGTTTTGGAAAGTTTGTGGGTGTCCAGGGGCCAGGTTGGTTTTGGCATTTTTCTCGGATTGAAACGTACGAGAGAGTTGACTTGCGGGTGCAGGCTGTTGATATTCCTCCTCAGCAGGTTATCACCCGTGACAACATAGAGTTTACGATTGACGCTGTTATTTACTTGAAAGTTGTTGACGCTGAAAAAGCGATTACTACTGTTAAGGATTACAAGGGCGCGGCGGTTTTTTTCACTCAGACGCAGATTCGCAACAGTATTGGAAAGCTTTTGCTTGAAGAGGTCATTGCCAGGACCGAGGAGGTTAACGAGCAGGCTCGCGCTGCTTTGGATGATGTGGCTTCGAAGTGGGGCATTAAGACAGTCAAAGTGGAGATTCAGACTATTACTCCGCCGGAGGAATTGGTTGTTGCCATGCGCAAGCGGATGGAAGCGCAGGTGTTGAAGGCAAGGGTTGAAACAGAGGCGCAGGCTCGACAGGTTTCAATTGACATTTTGGATAAGGCTGCAAGCAAGATGAGTGACCGTACGTTGGCTTATCTTTACTTGGATGCGTTGAAGAAGATTGCGGATGGCAAGAGCAGCAAGATTATTTTTCCGCTTGAATTGTCGCGTTTGGCCTCGGTGATTTCGAAAACGCTTTCGCCTGCGCGTTCAGATGAAATGAAGACTGCGGTTAAGGATTTGTCTTCTGAGACCAAAAAAGGCAGAGGGGGCGACGAGGTTGATTACGATAAGGTTGTTGACGAGTTGTTGAAGGCGTACAGGCGTAAGCAGTCCGAGTTTTTGGATGATGGTGGGAGCAAAAAAGTTGTTTCTTCTTGAAAATTTTTCATAGTACTATTGCATTGCTTTCTATGAGGGCGCCTATTGCCAGGAACAGTATTGCCCAGGACACCAGTTTTGCAACGTCGTAGAGGATGACTGCGAATTCCGGTTTTTTGTATGCTTTTCTTATTATTGCTCGGCTTAGGATTCCTCCTGCCAGTGCTGCTGTTAGGTATGCCAAAAGTTCGAAGCTTCCGTGGGGGATTAGTCCGAATACTCCTCGGCTTAGCCCTACTGCCACGGAGTACTCTGGTGCCATTTGGAAAACGTATTCTTGTGCGAGGCTTCCTATGAATACTCCGATTATGGACGCGTTCCAAATCAGTATGAATATGCTTCCTGCGCCGTAGACTACGGATGCAATTAGTATTATTGCCAGTACTTGGAGGTTGTTCATGAAGACCAGTTCGAATGCTTGTACCAGCGTGAATTTTGTTGCAAAACCGGTTGTTAGGGCTCCTTGAATTGCTTGCAGTTCGCTTATTTGGTTTTGGAATATGTGCGCGCTTAGTTCTTGCGGGAGTGCGAGGTGCCAGAAGGTGAACCCGATTATTAGTCCGATGAAGTAGGCGACAAGGACGATGAGTACGTCAAGGTGGCGTGCGAGCGTGTGGCTGTGCAGCAGTTGTATTTCTCTTTCTGTTTGTTTTTCTTCGTATGAAAAAAAGGAGTTTATGAGGGGGATGGAGGGAAGGAGCACTGCGACTGTTGCCATGATTCCTGCGATGTTGCTTTCAAAGAATTGCGCTACCCATATACCTAGTGTTACAAAGAAGAAGCTTAACACGGTGATTTTAACTGGGTTTTTCGCGGCGCTTTCAGCGTCAACCAATGCTTCTAAAACCATTTATGTTTTTTACCTTTGGAATTTTTGATGGTTTCCCGCGCTTGCTTTTTTTCAGAGGGGGGTTTCAAGCACATATGTATTTATAGGATTTGCAGGCATAACTTTTTATGACTTCTACAGATGGCCAGGATCTGAAACACGCGTATATCGAAGGTCGGTTGCTTGGTTTGAGTCAGTTGATTTCAATTTTAAAGGAAGCTGTTGGATCTGAAGAGGAAGAGGGTTCTCCTTTGCTTGTCAAGTCAATTGTCGGGCACATTTCAAGCGAGATGGACTCGATAATTGTTGATTTGAAAGAGCGCCATGGCGGCCTTCCGGTGTTGGAACAGGCGCAGGAAAAGTCAAAGCAGATTGCCTCGGGAGCGGCTCGTATTAATTCCTCTAAGGAAGCAAAAAAGCATGTTGAGGCTGCCGATGACTTGATGAAGAACCTTCTTGAAATGAAGGAGGGTCAGGACGTCAAGGCTTCTGGCAAAAACGGAAGCGAGTAGCTTTTTAAAAAAAAACTCGCGTTC
Organism: Candidatus Micrarchaeia archaeon; assembly: GCA_046753405.1. Taxonomy (GTDB): domain Archaea; phylum Micrarchaeota; class Micrarchaeia; order Norongarragalinales; family CAINOH01; genus JBHHTN01. The sequence goes on from JBHHTN010000007.1 coordinate 16,415, forward strand.
GTGTTTGATGTCTGTTTGTCGTGTTGACATAATTCGTTTGTGTTGTGGTTTAGAAAATGGTTTCGAGGATTGTTTTTCCAGGAGAGTGTGTTGCGGTTTCCGAGGAGTTTGCCGCTGAGCGGGGCACTGTGGAAACTAAAGACGGAAAGATTCTTTCTGTTTGTGTTGGCAACGCGGTTTTGGATTCTAACAAGCGTAGTGCGGGCGTTAAGTGCGCAAAGCTCGCAGAACGCCTTTCTGCAGGAGACTTGGTTTATGGTTCGGTTCAAGACGTTTATGACTCTGTTTCTTTGGTGCGTTTTCAGCCTGTGGAGGAAAACGGCGTTTTCAAAGCGTCAAGCCGTACTTACGCGTACCTGCGTATTTCCGAAATACAACGCGGTTATGTTGAGTCTTTTCGGGATGTTCTTAAAATAGGCGATTACATTCGTGCTCGTGTCAAGGAAATAACGCCTTTGGGGGTTTACTTGACTGTAATGGATGTTGATTTGGGCGTGGTGCGTGCGCACTGTTCCAAGTGCAGGGCGCATCTTCAGGAGCGTGGACGGCTTTTTGTCTGCTTTGCGTGCGGGTTTAAAGAAACGCGGAAGGCAGCGCGGAAAAGCCGTTGAAAATGAACGTTTGCTAATATCAAAAGGGAGTTGTTTTGAAAAAGATGAATGTTGAAACTTTAAAAGATGAAGAAGGGTTTTTGGAAGTAAAGCTTTCAGGAGAGGACTTGGGCGTTGCAAGCTTGGTTGTAGAAAGGCTTTTGCATAACAAGTCCGTTGCTTTTGCAGGCGCAAAGCTTGACCATCCTATCAAGGGAAACCCCGTGATAACCGTCAAGGCAAAGAATGCAAAAAAAGAATTGCAAAAAGCTGTTTCCGAGGTTGCAAAGGACATGGATAAGTTGCAGAAGGAATTGGAAAAAGCCAAGTGAGTTTTTGCTGCTTATGGCACGTTCCAAAAAAACAAGTAATCGTAAAAAGCAAGAAAAAGCCGTTGAAGCTTCTTTTTTGTCACAGTACGCTCATTACTTGGCTCTTGTAACCTTTCTGGCGTTGTACTTGTTCTTTTCAAACACTGCTTTGCAACTTCTTTTTGGAGTTTTAGTGTTCCTTTCGCTGGTTTTTGTTCTTGTGAAAGAGTTGTCTCCGTCGGATTGGAGCAAAAGCGGGCTTTTGGAGTTTGCAAGGGAAACAGGAACTGCTTTTGTTGCTGCTTTGGTTTTCTGGTTCTTGATTTCTTTTTTGCTTTACACGTCGAAGCCTTTGGATGTCGTAACTTCGTGCAGCATGCGTCCGGTTCTGGATCGAGGGGACATGATTGTGATACAAGGCGGGAGTGTTAAAGCGCAGGTGGTGGAGGTTCAAAACGAGTCAAAGCCGTTTGTTCCCTTAAGGCGGGTTTGCACGAGAACTTTCAACGACGGGTCAAACGTTTCGCTTCTTTGTACTGCGGGTCTTGAAATAGAAGGAAACGAGTATTTGTTTGACAAGTCAAACGATGTCATAGTCTTTGATTCCAACTCGGTTGGCGGTTTGGTGGTGCACCGTGTGGCGCTTGCAATAACAACCGTTGATGGTAAAACAAGGTTTTTGACTAAAGGAGACAACAATCCTTCGCTTGACCAAGAAGCACGCTTTTTTCCAGCTGTTGAAGAAGAAAGCGTTCATGGAAGGCTTTTGTTTCGCATTCCGTTGATTGGATACTTGAAATTGCTGCTCTTTGGGCAGTTTCAAACGCCTCCTGGGTGCGAGTCAGCGCAAACAAACCTTTGACCGGCGCTGGTTTGAAACAAGCCTTTTTAACTTTCACACCCCTTAGACTTCAATATATTTCTTAAAGGAGGGTTTGTCAAAATGCAGCTTCAGGTAGATGACGCCAAGTTCTTCAAGCAGTGCGTGGATGCAATTGTAAACTTGGTTGAAGAAGGCACTTTTGACGTTTCTTCCCAGGGTTTGAAGCTTCGTTCAATGGACCCGTCACAAATTGCCATGGTTGACTTTTCGTTGCCAAAAGAAGCGTTCAAAAAACTTGAAGCCGACTCTGGCGCGCTTTTGGGCGTTAACTTGTCGGATTTAAGCAAAGTTTTGTCTCGTGCTAGAAGTAGCGAGTCACTGACAATTTCAGTTGACGAAAAAGAAGCCAATAAGTTGGAGCTTGAATTCAAAGGTGAAAGCAGGAGAAACTTCAAACTACCTCTTTTGGATTTGTCTGCGTCAACTGCTAAGGAACTCAAAATACCTTTTGCTGCGAAAGTGAAAGTGAAGGGGGGAGCGTTCAAAGACTTGCTTAAAGACGCTGCGTTGTTGTCCTCGCACGTCGCGCTTGAGGCGGACGAAAACGCTTTTTTCGTTGACGCTCACGGCGATGCTGGGGATTTGCGGACGGAAACTAAAAAAGACACGTCCTCAATTTCAGAGTTGAAAACAACGGAGAAAGCGCGTTCAATGTTTCCATTTGAATACCTTGACGATATTTCCCGTGCTTGTCCGGACGAGGAAGACATGTCAATAGAACTTAAAACAGACGCTCCTGTAAAAATTTCCTATAAAATCGGAAAAGCGCAACTTTCCTACTTTTTGGCACCGCGCGTGGAAACAATCTGATTCAGGAGCGGAAAGTCAAGGATTAAAATGCGTTTGAACTCTTCTTATTGTTATGGCTGCCTCAAGCCGTAAATTCCGCGCTTCCTCTGGTGCTTTGTCCAAGGTCAGGTCCAAGCAGGGTTTGAAGTTCAAGTGGAAAGGGCACTTGCGAACCATTTTGAAGCATTATCAGAGTTTTTACGGTTTAAAAGACGTCGGCACAATCGAACGGGCATTCTGGTTTTCGGCAAAAGCGCATGAAGGGCAAAAGCGTGCAGACAAAAAAACCGATTACTTTTCGCACCCGGTTTTTGTTGCAGGGCTTGCCGCGCAAACGGGTTCTGACGCGAAGATAGTCGCCGCCTGTCTTTTGCACGATGTTGCCGAAGACTGCAACGTTTCTTTTCATACTCTTAGAAAAAATTTTGGAAGAGAAATTGCCGGAATAGTTGACTTTGTTTCAAAGCCAAAGGTTTCAGGGAGCAATTGTGTTCACTTGCACGATCCCCGTTACACTAAATTGAATGACGAGCATCACTTTCCGAAAGGCGATTTGTTGCGGTTGGCGTCTTCGGAGTATTTTTACCAGCGTCTTCACAGTTTGGGCGGTTCAAGGCCTCTTTTCGTCAAGCTTTTTGACAACTTGCACAACATGCAGACAATTACGAATTTGAACCGGCAAAAGAGAGAAGTCAACATTTCAGAGTGCCTAAAGTATAATTTGTGGATTGCCCAGAAGGTGCATCCGCGGCTTTACAAACAGTTTTTGAAAGCAGTGTACAAGGGGCTTAAGTCCGTTGGAAAAAACAAACGGGAAATCCAGCTAATTGTCCGGGGAAACGTTCCTCGCAATAGAAAGCGAGCTGCTGACCGAATTATTAAAACTCATCGTTTGTTTGACTATGATTACTTTCGGGCTTTTGTGCCCGAAGACGAGAAAACCGTTTTAGTGTATCACTTGACGGACAGTGGAAAGCGTTTTATTCGTCTGCCTCGCGGGGGAGTGCTGGCAAGACTTTCTTACCTTCCAAGCACGCAAGTTGTCATGCGAAGATTTCCTAAAATTTCAAGCATGCGTAAGGAGACTGAAAAAAGGATGATTAAAAATGCGAAGGGCATTCTTGAAAAAGAAAAACTTAAAGTGAAATTTACAAGGCATAACTACCCGTTGTTTTACCGCAACGCGTGCCTGTTTGAATTAATGCAAAGTGTTAAGCAACTGCCTAATTCGAGGCTTTCCAGAGTGCTTGGAAAAATCGAAGAAAAACACTTCAAGCGGGGTTTGCGTCGTTTCAACGTGAAAAAGGGTTAACCGGTTGTTTTAGGAAAATGACTCCGCGGGAACTTAAAGAATTGAAGGGGAAGCGCAGGGTTTGCGCGCTTACTTGCTATGATTATTCATCTGCACGGGTTTTGGATCGTGCAGGTGTGGACGTTCTTCTTGTCGGCGATTCTTTGGGCATGGTTGTTTTAGGTTATGATGACACAAAGAGCGTGACTATGCAAGACATGTTGTCTCACACCGCGGCAGTATGCCGCGGCGCTCAAAAGACTTTGGTTGTAGGCGACATGCCCATTGGCACTTACGGCTCTTCGCAAAAAGCGTTGCAAAACGCAAAGTGCTTCATTGACGCCGGCGCGCACGCCGTGAAACTTGAAGGCCCTGTTTTCGAACAAGCAAGGTTGTTAGTTGAAAACAAGGTTCCCGTGATGGGGCATCTTGGCTTGCTTCCGCAGACTGCCAAGGATTACAAAGTGCAAGGCAAAACACAAGGGGAAGGCGAAAAAATTTTGAAGGACGCGGTTGCCTTGGAAAAAACAGGCGTGTTTGCAATTGTTTTGGAGTGTGTTCCCTCAAGCCTTGCAAAAAAAATCACTCAAACAATTTCAGT
>JBHHTN010000008.1:0-20639 GCA_046753405.1 Candidatus Micrarchaeia archaeon
CCTAGTTCGTCCATAACGAAGCCTAAAGCCCCCAGGTCGCATCGGATACGAAAAAATTGGCCTTCCCGCGACAATTTCGTCAATGTACTTTGAAACCGGGCGAATACTCACCTTTTCCGCGTCTTTTTTGGAGACCTTGATAAGTTTTTCAATCCAAGTCCAGTCAAGCCCCGCCTTTTTAGAAATCTTCAAAACTTTGGACGCCTTCAAACACAAACCTTCGCTTAAAACAAGACAAACGCCGCCCCGCACACGACTGGTCGACACCCCTTCAACGTTCTTGTACTTCGACACCTCGTAGTCCTCCGTAGGCTCGCCTTCAATGCAAACCGCGCACGAGCGCACAACATGACGCACTTCATCGTCAGACGGAACATACTGACCCGCACGAGTCTTGCGCGCGTACAATGCCAACTCTTCAACATAACGCTCAACATGGTCTTCCAACGCACGAAAATCACCGATTTTCAACAACCTGCGACAATAATCCGCCAAAAGAAGCGTGAATGCCTGTCCAGTGCCACCGGCACCGCGAATAGGACCTGAAAAAAACACTGCCGCGTAAGACGAGCCGTCAAAATTCTTCCTAACCTCAACACGCGACACTCCTTCAATCGGGGCACTGACAACTCCTTCAGTGAAAAGCGCAAGCCCAGTGCGAATCGCCTGCTCCAAAAGCAACTGTTGAAACTCAAGCGAGAAATGCTCCTGTTTCTCCTCATCCGACAAAAATTTTTGCTCGACTATTTCCCTTGCAATTTCAAAGGAAACCATTTCGCGTTTTTTTCCCTTTGACAACTCCCTTACACGAGCTGCAACGCCAACAGGGCCAACAAGCCCCTCAACACGAGCTGCAACATCCGGCGCTGGCGCAATTTCAACCTCCTGCGAAGGATCCAAATTCTCCTCGCGCGCTTCCTTGCAAATTTCAAGAGCCTCGGAAAACCTTTTTTGAAGAGAATCAAAATACTCCTGCATCTGCGAAGAACATTCAACCATTACAAAATCACAACTTCAACGTGTTGAAATCCAAAGTTTCTATTACCCCTTCCTTCAAATCGTAAATTGGAAGCAGGCAAGGAGAGGGAACGTGCCCCATGCGCACTTGAAAATCCGTTTGCGCCTGCCACGTTCCAGAATTGACTATCGCCGTTCCAAAAAAATCCGCGTCGTAACCGTTTTTGTGAACGTGCCCGAAGTGAAAAAGGTCAGGCTGGTCCTCAATAACCAGGTAATCCCTGCTTTCAGGAACAAGAGCGTCCTCCCCGTAAATCGGACACAAATGCCTCTTTTTCAACAACTCCCTTGCAACACGTTCAGGAAACTCGTAACCTTCCTTCAAAGAAGGAGCATTAGCAATAACCCCGTCCGCAGAGGTGCCATGGTAAATCAAAAGCTCCAAACCCTCAACACGGTGAGTCGAAGGGTTCCCCACAAAATGCATGTTTCGAAAACCCTCCAAATGCGACACGAAGTCCTCGGAAAGCGCGGGCTGCGGCTCGGCAGTGCGAACAGCATCGTGGTTTCCAGGACTAACAATGACTTCAATGTGCTCCGGAACGTTTTTCAAAATGTCCTTGGTAAGCAACTCCTTTTCCTGAGACGGGTAAATGCCAATACCGTCCGTGAGGTCGCCTGCAATGCTAAGATACTTGATTTTCCCAGCCTTCTCCCGCAAACCAGAAGAACACTCACCGTTCAAAAACTTCAAAAACTTTTGAAACTCGTCCTTCATGAACAACTTGCTTCCCACATGCAAATCCGACAAAAAAGCAATGGAAACGTCGCGAGAAGAAAGAGTCTTGCGACGCGTTTGAAAAATTTTTCCAGGCCTGTCAAAACCTTTGACAATAAGCAAGCCGTTTGAAGAATAAACATCAAAAGCCACCACTTCGTCAGTCAGAATAGACGAACCTTCCTCAAAAAGCTCCGAGTCGCGAGGAATAAGACAAGGCGCAAAACCGTTTTCATCCTCAACCTCAAACAACAAGTGCCCGTTTCGCGTAACCTTCCGTGAATACACCAAGCCAATAACACGCGCAGCCTTGTGCGAAGACTGCACCACGTCACGAAGAGGCAAAAACGCGTTCTTAGACTGCATCCGGCGCAAAGGACGAGACAAACGTTTGAAACGATCCTTAAAATAGTTGACAAAATCGCTTACCTTCCCCTCGCATCTGGACCTCCCGGTAACATCGCTGTCCAAAACACTCAATTCAATCAAAGGCGTAACATTCAAAGCAAAAGGCGTAAAAGAGCCTTTTCCAACATCAATCAAAACATCCTCCTTTGAGAACTGCGACTCCTTCCTAAAACCCTCCAAGTCCTCCCGCGACAAAAAAAGCTTCCCCCCTTTGGAAGACAAAAAATTCGACAAAAAATCTTCCGCATTCGGCAACGACTCCAAAAAATCCAACGCCTCAGGAGAAGGCCTAAGCTCGCGCTCTGAAATTGCCTGCATAAGCCTCTGGCGCAAAGAACCGCCTCTCACCAAAAAAAACTGCCTCCAAAACCCAAAAATCCAAAAAACACGCCGTGGAAAAAGCCACGCGGCCTTTGGAAAAGCAAAAGATTGCAATAAAATTCAAACCCGTCGCATAAGGCGCGGGAGTACAACTCAACAAGTAAAAAGCAGGAATACAATAAAAAACCTACGCGGCCTAAAAAAACATTTAAAAAAAAGGTGCTTTGAAAATGATTGACAACACGCAGCCTTTGAAACTGGAATACGACGAGAAAACAAAAAAACTCTCCTTTGAAGGAAAACAACTTCAACCTGCAACAAGAACAGTGGAAGAAATGTGCGAAGTAATGCACGACCAAGTCTTCTGCGCAACCGCAAAACGAGAAACGGAAACCTACCACATGTACCGCGCAGTAATACGCGACCAAGACCAGGAACTCTTCTCAAAAAACGCTCTGCGCTACGACGTAACAATAATTTTTCCCGAAAAACTGGGAAGCGAGTGCAACAAAACCGCCGGCCACTACCACGAAATCGCGTCAAGCGGAAAAAGCTTTCCCGAATTATACCAAGTACTGCAAGGACAAGCACACTACCTACTGCAAAAACGCGCTGGAGGCAAAACAGACGAACTCGAAGACATTGTAATGGTAAAGGCCAAAGCCGGAGAAAGCGTTCTTGTGCCGCCGGACTACGGCCACGTGACAATAAACCCCTCCAAAACAGACGATTTAATCATGGCAAACCTTGTGGAGAAGAATTTCAAAAGCGATTACGCTCCAATAAAAGAAATGCACGGCGCAGCCTACTTCGAATTATCCGACAACGCCATGAAACCAAACGAGTACTACCGAAAAAAACCCGAGTTATACCAACTCGACGCAGAAGAATTCCAACACACGAAAAACGAAGGCATAACAAACCAAAGCATCTACCAACAATTCCTCGACAAACCCGACAAATTCAAGTTCTTAAGAGAGCCTTGAAAAAACAATTTAAATCAATACATTTATAGCGATTTTTCGCCCCAATTCTATTTTCCCTAGCCCCGTCGTATAGCGGTCAAGTATAACAGCCTCTGGAGCTGTAGACAGCGGTTCGAATCCGCTCGGGGCTACTTTTTCTTTTTTAAAGTCATGTTACCTTAGTTTTTGCGATATAATGTCGTCTCACGCCGCCTTCGAACACGTAAAAGACTCCAACCAGCCAATTGACCGCAGGTTGTTCTGGGTAGTAGCCGTATTGATTATTTTGTACGGGATTTCCATTGTAGACTACGTGCAAGTCGAAAAATTGTCGTACGTCGACGCCTTTTTTGAAACAGTGTGCACCAGCGTCTACGTCGAATGCGGTTCTTTTTCACACATTTCAACAAAAGTACTGCGCGTACTGCTTGGAATGGTCGGCGCGGTTTTCCTAATTTTCTTAATTTCAACGCTTTTGCAAAGCTTTCTGAAAACCGAGTTCGGGGGTATGAAAATGAAGAAGAAAATTTCCAAAATGAAGGACCACTACATAATCTGCGGCTACGGAGAATTAGGGCGCACACTGACAAACGTTTTGGCCGAAAACAAAAAACAATTCGTAGTAATAGACAACGACATCAACATCGTCAACAAACTCAAAGAAGACGGATTTTCCACACTCTTAGGAGACGCGCTGGAATCAGACACTCTGTCTGACGCGGGAATAGACAAAGCAAAATTCGTAATAGCCGCCCTCAGGTCCGACGCAGACAACGTTTTTTTGACTTTAACTGCAACTGAAAACAACCCAAAAATTAAAGTTGCAACGCGAGCGTACAACGAGGCGTCAATTGGAAAACTTCACAGCGCAGGCGCTGAATTCATCGTCATGCCGGACATAATCGGAGGCTACGAGCTTGCCAGCAAAATATTGAACATCAAAGACTCCAAAAAAACAGACATAATAAGCCGCCGCAAAAACAACCAGACAAAATGAGTTATCCAAATCTTATTGCAGGAATCATCGCCTCATTGGGATGGGGAAGCTCCGACTTTCTTTACTCCCGCGCTGCAAAAAAAGCCGGCGAACACACGATAATCTTCTACGGCTCGGTTTTTTCACTTATTGTAACAATTGCCTACAACGCTGCAATAGGAGGAAGCTTTGAATTAACCTTAAAAGCCCTGCAACTGGCCTTGATAGTAACAATCCCCCCTGGCCTTGGGGTCCTACTTCTTTTTACGCGCCCTTTCAATCGGAAAAGTCTCCCTGCTCACTCCAATTTCAGCCTCGTGGGTCGTTGTAGCCCTGGGAATATCCCTTCTTTTCCTCGGCGAAACACTCAAACCTTTGCAGCTTGCAGGCGCGTTCCTTGCCTTTATAGGAACAATAATTGCATCCTCGCAAAAAAACGTTTTCAAATTGCACGTGGAAAAAGAAAAAGGAGTTCTTGAAGTCATTGCCACAGCAATCTTTTGGGGCATCGCCCTTTCCGCAATAAAGTTTTTGACCGCGGAAACAGGGCCCGTAATGTCGGTGATACTGATAAACGCAATACTAATAACGCTTGTTTTAACTGCTGCAAGAGCCGGCTTTCTGAAAATAGAAAAACTGCCTTTGAAAAACCAACTGCTAGTAGGAAGCGCCGGAGTGCTGGGAGTAATAGGAACAATCGCGTACTCAGCAGGCTCTGTTGAAAGCGTGGCCGTACTTGCGCCAATTTCAGGAACCTTCCCCGTTGTAACAATTGCCCTGGCATTCGTTTTTTTAAAGGAAAAACTGGAGTTTCACCAGTACGCGGGAATAGCCGTGATGCTCACGGGAATAACCGCAATAGCAGTTTAAAAAAAAAGCGTTGTTATTTAAAAGAAAATTAACAATGAATTAATAGGAGCAATTAAAAAAATGAAGAAAGGCCAAGGGTCGTTTGAATACGTTTTAATGATAGCAGGCGTCGTACTGCTTGTTACAGTGGCGGCACTCATTGTCGGCGAACAAGCCGCAAAAAGCGGAGATGCCCTGGAAAGAAACATAGAACACCAACAAACAGAACTATGCTACGCTCCGGAAGCAGCCGAAAGAGGACAAACACTTGTAGCCTCCTGGCGATTCGACGAAGGCGCGGGAACAGTTGCCAAAGACTCCTCAGGAAACGAAAACCACGGAACACTCAACGGAAACCCTCAATGGACAGACGGAAAACTTGGAAAAGCAATAGAATTCGACGGCGTTGGCGACTACGTTGAAGTGCCGAGTTCAACGAGTTTGGATATCGATGGCAAAAGTTTCACAATAAGCATGTGGGTAAAGCCAAACGATTTTGCTAACAAAGTCCTTTTAGGCAAATGCGACACCTATGCCCTTCGCAGTTGTTTTCACGTAGTTATTCTTGACTCTACTTGGCTTAGACTTGGGTTTTACATGGATGATTTGGATGTAATCCACGAAAGTTCAATAGGTGAATGGACTCATTACGCATTCAGGTATGATACAGACATCAATGAACAGACCATTTTTGTTAACGGGGTATTCAAAGGCTCAGAACCAACTGGCGGAGACCTCGACGGCACTGACAACAGGGTTCTTAAAATCGGAAAATTGGCCGATCAAACCACCAGTGTTTTCAACGGCGTAATTGACGAAGTCCGGTTTTACAGCAAAGCCTTAAGTCAAGAAGAAATCCTCGCAGAAATAAACTGCAAACTGCGCTGAAAAAAAAAGTTCCTTCTTTTTTTCTTTGCAAACCTAAACCCAAACAAACACCATTTTACGAAAATCGTATAAAATAAGTAGTTTTATTAAGTTTTTCGTAAAATATACTTGTTTGTTCGAATTCAAAAGGAGAAATTTTTTTTGGACCAGTTAGACTCAGGCATCCTAAGCGTTTTGAAGGAAAACGCCCGCGAACGCGTTACCGAAATTGCAAAACGCTTCAAAGTATCAGAAGGAACAGTGCGAAACCGCGTTTGCGCAATGGAAAAACGAGGAGACATCAAAGGCTACTCGGTTATTTTAGGGTCAAGAATTGCAGGCGTAAACGCGCTCGCATTCTTAAAAACACTGCCCCAGGCAGGAACAACAAACGTAATGGAAAAAGTCAAGAACGTAGACGGAGTGCAACGTGCTTGGGAAGTAGCCGGAGAATTCGACGCCTGCTGCCTTCTAAACGCACGAGACATTGAACAATTGAACGAGTTTTTAGAACAAATAAGGAAAACCAAAGGCGTTTTGGACACAAAGTCTTTCAGCATCCTCAAAGAGGTGTAAAAAATGGGAAAACACGATTTTTTCGGAGTACACACCCCCCTTGTAACCCCGTTCAAAGACGACTTGTCTTATGACGAGGAAGGCTTCAGAAAGCTTTGCAGGCACTTCATCGACAACGTCAAAGTGCAAGGGCTAGTGCCCTGCGGAACAACCGGAGAATCACCGACTTTGACAGACGAAGAAAAAAAACGCGTAATTGAAATAACAATTGAAGAGGCAGCAGGCAAAGTTCCCGTAATGGCCGGAGCGGGCTCTAATTCAACGCACCACGCAATACGCGCAACACGCACCGCGGAAAAACTCGGAGCAAACGCTGTTTTAATAGTCGGCCCGTACTACAACAAACCGAACCAAAAAGGCTTGCTTGCTCACTACAAGGTCATTGCCGAAAACACTTCCCTGCCAATATTCATCTACAACATTCCAGGACGCACAAGCCGCAACATCGAGCCTGAAACAATCATAAAACTCGCAAAAGAAGTTGACAACATTGCCGGTTTGAAAGACGCTTGCGCAGATCTCAACCAGACAATGAAAATAATCAGCGCCACGAAAGACTTGAAAAAAGAGGGAAACCCGTTCTACGTTTTGTCCGGAGAAGACGCTTTGACCTTTTCAATAATGGCACTCGGCGGACACGGCGCCATTTCAGCAACATCCCACGTTGTCGGAGAAGAACAAATACAAATGTGGCAAAAAATCTCCAGCGGAGACTTGAAAGGCGCAAGGGAAATCCACTTTAAAATTCTGCCAATGATGAAAACACTTTTCATTGAAAGCAATCCTTCTCCGGTAAAACACGCTCTGAAATTAATGAACTTGCCATCAGGCAAAGTAAGAATACCGCTTGTAGAACTAAGCAAGGAAAGCAAGGACACGGTGAGACAAGCCTTGTTCGACTTGGGAAAAATAAAAGGTTGAATTGAAAAAATGATAAAAATAGTATCATGTGGTCTTGGAAAAACGGGATTACGAGTAGCACAACTGGCACAAGAAGACAACGAAATCAAAGTAATTGCCGGAGTGCGCCAAAAGCCCGACAAAGAAAAAACAAGTTTTCCTGTTTTTTCCCCAAAAAAATTAAACACGGCAATACAAGGCGCGGACGTCTTCGTGGACTTTTCCAACACAAAAGCATCAATGCAAAACCTTCCCATCGCCGCCAAAGCCGGTTTGAATTTAGTAATCGGAACAACCGGTTTTACGACAAGCCAAATAGAACAAATAGAAAAAACGGTTAAAAAACACAAAGTTTCGGCAGTAATGGCCCCGAATTTTTCAGTTGGAGTCAACTTGTTCTTCAAATTCGCAAAAAACCTTGCAAAAGCGCTGAAAGACTACGACGCGGAAATCATTGAAGCCCACCACAACGAAAAAAAAGACGCGCCAAGCGGAACAGCTATTCGCGTTGCAAAAATCATAGGAAACGCGATGAACATAAAAGAAGAAAACATCTTGTGCGGACGGGAAGGACTAACAGGTGCACGCGGCAATGAAATACGCATTCATTCAATAAGGGCCGGGGACATAGTGGGAGAACACGAAGTGTTGTTTGCAGCAAACCACGAACAAATAAAACTCTCGCACACTGCACAGTCGCGCGACTGCTTTGCAAAAGGAGCAGTTCGAGCAATAAAGTGGGTTGCAAACAAAAAAGACGGAAAAATCCACTCCATGAACGACGTTCTGGAGATTTAGAAAAACAACGAGTTGAAGTTTTACAAATGAGGGCAGTCATGAAATTCGGCGGAGGAATCCTATGCAACAACGAAGCCTACGCAAAAATAGCAAAAATACTGGAAAAAAACTCCAGTAGGGAAAACGTGCTAGTCGTTTCCGCGCACAAAGGAGTAACCGACTTGTTGCTTGAAACTTTTGAAAAACACTCGAAAAAAAAAGTTTTGAAGGCAATTGAAAAAATTCGCGAAAAACACTTGTTTGACGGCGTTGACAAAAAAAAAATTGAAAAAAAACTGGTTCAACTGCAAAAAAAGTTGGAAAAATGCAACGCGAACACCCTACAAAAAAAAGAGGAAGTAAGCGCCTGGGGCGAAAAACTGTCAGCGTTGTCGCTTGCATCATACCTAAAAAACAAAGGCTTCAAAGCAAAGCCCGTAGAATCCGAAGAGGCAGGAATAATAACCGACGGCGTGATGGGAAACGCCGCGTGCAACATTGAAAAAACAACCAAAAACCTTTCAAAATACGAAAAAGACCTCGAAGACGGCGCCCTAGTGCTCACAGGATACTATGGCGTTGACTCCAAAGGGAGAACCACCACGTTCGGCCGTGGCGGCACAGACTACTCCGCAGGCTTCATTGCAAGATGCCTTAACGCGAACTTGCTTGAAATTTGGAAAAACGTCGACGGCTTCATGTCCTGCGACCCAAAGCTTTTGAAGTGCGCGGTAAAACTAGACGAAATAAGCTTTCTCGAAGCAAAAGAACTCGGCTACTTTGGCGCCGCAATACTGCACCCCCGCACATTCGACTACCTCGAAAACGCCAAAACAAAAGTCGTTGTAAAAAACATTTTCAAGCCAAACGGGAAAGGCACAAAAATAGTGCGGAAAAAAAACAATAGCAAACATTTCAAACAACTTGTGACGTCCGTAGGAGTAAAGCGCAACATAGCAGTTGTCGACGTTGAAGGAACAAACCTCTCCGAACAAGCAGGAGGAGCAGCCAAAATCTTCTCTTCAATAGCAAGCCGCGGAATAAGCATTGACGGCATTTCAACGGCTCAAGTAAACATCTCGTTCACAGTAGACGACAAGGACGCAGACTCCGCACTTGAAGCCCTCAACGCCCTTGGCCAAAAATACGTGCAAAAAGCTTCCTGCAAAAAAAACATGGCCTTAATCGGAATAGTAGGAGAAGAATTAATGCATTCAAGCAGCCACGCTGCAGGAATAACCTTTCCAGCACTTGAAAAAGCAGGCGTAAGCGTAAAAATGATCTCGCAAAGCGCGTCGGGAATAGACCTAAGCTTTCTTGTAAAAGAACAAGACGTGAACACCGCCTTGAACGCCTTGCACGAAAAATTATGGGGATAAACGCAAAATGAAAAAGAAAACCGCAATACTCGGAGCAACAGGAATAGTAGGACAACAGTTCATTACGCTGCTTGAAAACCACCCCGACTTTGAAATAACCGCATTGTGCGCCTCGGAAAAGTCAGAGGGAAAAAAATACGCAGAGGCCGCAAACTGGATGCTCAAGCAAAACATGCCTTCCTGGACAAAAAATGAGACCGTGCTGCCCTCAACGCCAAAAGAAGTTGAAAAAGCAGGAAACGTTGACCTGGTGTTCTCCTGCCTTCCCGCAAACCATGCAAAAAAAACAGAGGAAGAATTTGCCAAAGCAGGCTTTGCCACGGTGTCAAAGGCATCAGCGCATAGAATGGACTTCGACGTTCCACTGCTCATTCCCGAGGTTAACCCCGAACAACTCGAGTTGATTCAAACACAGAAAAAAAACCGCAACTGGACGGGCTTTGTTTCAACAGACCCCAACTGTTCAACAATCCAACTTGCAATCGCGCTGAAACCCTTGCACGACAAATACGGTTTGAAAGACGTCACAGTAACAAGCATGCAGGCACTAAGCGGAGCAGGCCACAGCGGAATCGCCTCCCTTGACATAACCGATAACGTCATACCATTCATTTCAGGCGAAGAGGAAAAAATAGAAAACGAAACACTGAAAATACTCGGAAAAACAAAAAGCGGCAAAGTTGAAAACGCAAGCTTTACCGTAAGTGCAAGCTGCAACCGAGTAAACGTAAGCGACGGACACCTAGAAAGCGTTTTTTGCGAACTAGAAAAAAAAGCCAGTGTCGAAGAAGTTGAAAACGCGTTCAAAGAATTTTCAGGCGAACCCCAAAAACTGCAATTGCACTCTGCTCCAAAAAAGCCGATAATCGTGCGAAAAGAAGAAAACCGACCCCAGCCAAAATTCGACAAAAACGCAGAAAAAGGCATGAGCATTACAATAGGACGCGTGCGAAACGACTCGCGAGGAAGAATCAAATTCTCGCTTTTGGCACACAACACAATTAGAGGAGCAGCAGGCGCAGGAATCCTTCACGCCGAACTTTTGAAAGCAAAAAAAATCATCTGACGTGAAACAAAAATGTGGAAAATTGAAAACCCTCTTGAAAACCGAAACGGAAAACTAGTCATAGGCGGCGTGCCTTGCATCGAACTTGCAGAAAAATACGACACTCCCGTTTTTGTCACCGACGAAAACAGGATTCGCGAAAACTTCAAGCGCTTGAAAAACGCGTTTGAAAAACGCTACTCAAAATTCAAAGTGCACTACGCAATAAAAGCCAACAACAACTTGTCCGTTTTACGCATTCTGCAAAGCGAAGGATGCGGCGCTGACGCCTCCTGCACAGGCGAAATAATGCTCACAAAACAAGCAGGCTTTTCCCCTCAAGAAACCCTTTACACCGGAAACTACAACAGCAACCAAGAACTCGCATGCGCCTGCAAAGCAGGCGTCATCGTAAACCTGGACGACGAAAGCATTCTTCCAAGGCTAGTAAAACAAGGAAAGCCAGAAGTACTGTCCTTCAGAATCAACCCCGGAATAGGCAAAGGCGGTTTCGGATTAGTACTTGGGGGAAAAGACAGCAAGTTCGGAATCCCCGAACAACGAGCTGCAAAAGCCTATTCCCTTGCAAAAAAAGAAGGATTCAAACGATTCGGAATACACATGATGACCGGCTCCAACATACTCGACGCAGAATACTTCGGGAAAATAACCGGCAAACTCTTAGACATCGCAGGAAAAATAAAAAAAGAAACCGCAATAGACTTCGAATTCGTCGACATAGGCGGCGGCTTCGGAGTGCCCTACCAACCCCAAGAAGCAAAACTTGATATCGAACGCGTTGCTGAAGAAGTGACAAAAAAGTTCAAAGAAAAAACCACAGAACACTCCCTCGGACAACCCCGCCTTCTTGTAGAACCCGGAAGATACCTCGTGTGCGATTCAACCATACTTCTTACAAAAGTGCACTCAACAAAACAAAGCCAGAATAAATACGTCGGCATAGACGCCGGAATGAACACCCTGCTAAGACCGGCCCTTTACAACGCGTACCACCACATACTCGCAGCAAACAAACTCAACCAAGAAGAAAAAGAAACAGTCAACGTATGCGGACAAGTCTGCGAAAACACCGACATTCTCGCAAAAAACCGAGAGTTGCCCAAACTGGAAACCGGCGACTTGCTTGCACTGCTAAATGCCGGCGCATACGGCTTCAGCATGAGCTCGCAATACAATTCAAGACCGCGTGGAGCCGAAGTATTAGTAAAAAACGCAGAAAGCTTTCTCATACGAAAACGCGAAACCGACCAAGACCTATTACTACACCAACAAGTTCCAGAACACTTAAAGTGAGTTAAAAAATGGCAGAATACGCTGAACGATTGAAAAAACTCCCGCCCTATTTATTCGCTGAAATGGAACAAATGAAAGCCGAAAAAAAGAAGCAAGGAGTGGACCTGATCCCGCTTGGAATCGGAGACCCCGACTTGCCAACACCAGAATTCGTAATAGAATCACTAACAGAAGAAGCAAAAAAAGACGCGAATCACAAGTACCCAACAAGCCAAGGCGAACAAGACTTCAAAGAAGCAGTTGCAACATGGATGAAAAAACGCTTCAACGTCGAGGTAAACCCCGACACGCAAGTATGCGCTTCAATTGGAAGCAAAGAAGCCATTGCAAACGTCTCCCGCGCATTTGTGAACCCAAAAGACAAAGTATTGTGCCCAGACCCTGCCTACCCCGTATACTCTCAAGCATCAACAGTATTCAACGACGGGGAACCCATCCTCATACCCCTCAAAAAAGAAAACGCGTTCTTGCCCAAACTTGAAGACTTTGAAAACACGGGGGCAAAAGTTTTGTACTTGAATTACCCGAACAACCCAACAGGAGCAATTGCAACAAAAGAATTTTTGAGGCAAACACAAGAGTTTGCGGAAAAAGAAGACTTGGCATACTGCTTTGACAACGCTTACTCCGAGTTCACGTTCGACGACTACAAAGCACCCTCAGCACTGCAATTCGGCGAAAAAGTCGTGGAATTCCACTCGCTTTCAAAAACGTTCAACATGACCGGCGACCGAATAGGCTTCACAGTAGGAGACGAAAAAATAATTTCAGGATTAAAGAAAGTCAAAAGCCAGGTTGACTCTGGCCCCCCCATCTACATTCAAAAAGCGGCAATAACCGCACTTGAATCTTATTCGGGCAGCCAGCCTCCAAGAGAAGTAAGCGAAAACATGAAAGAGTACGAAGAAAGACGCAACGTGCTCGTAGAAGGACTGCAAAAAAAGGGTTTTGACGCTGTAAAACCTAAAGCAACCTTCTACATTTGGATGCCCGTAGCAGGAAAAAGCACCGACTTCTGCAAAAAACTCCTGGACGTTGGAGTTGTAACCACGCCCGGAATCGGCTTTGGAAAAAACGGAGAAGGCTTCGTAAGATTCGCACTAACACAAAAAACAGAAAGAATAAAAGAAGCCTTGGAAAGAATTGAAAAAAAACTCTAAGATAACAATTGAACCGACAATCTTAGATATGTGATGTCACATAATTCACATACTACCCAATAATACTCATCTGAAAAAAATAAGTAGAAAAGAAGGGGAAAAACTTCAGAGTTCTCCAACTCTTCGCTTGACTTTCCTCTTCAAGCGCTTGCGCTTCTTTTTAGTCCACTTCCAACGCATCTGATTCTTCTTTTTCCATTTCCTCGGCCTTGCGCCCAATACAAACACACCTTTAAATAAGATTCAAAGTTTAGTTCGAAAATCTCTTTAGAACTAGCGTATACTTTTTGAAAACCCAAATTTAAATACGTTTACTTCCTATCAGGACAACGCCCGTTTACGCGCCGCTTGCCACGAAGTAGACGCCTGAAAGCATTATCACGGCTGCAAACAGTTTTTGCATCAAGTGCCTCTCGTGAAAAAGCTCTCCCCCGATCAAAGTTGCAAAAAGCGAGGACAAACGACGAACAGGAATGACAAGGCTTACCAAAGCCATCGACAACGCGTTGAAAATGAAAAAGCGGTAAAACAAAACCGAAAAAGCCATTACAAGTGTAAAACGCCACTGGCCGCTTTTAACCGCGGTTTTAAGGCAGGACAACCTGTGCTTGTCCGCAAAATAGACTACCATCACAAACACAACGGCCATCAACACGTTTACCAAAAGCAAAAACGGCACCACCTGCGTTTTGCCCAACGCCACTTTATCGGTCATGGAGGCAAAAGCGTACAAAAAAGCTGAAACAAAAAGGAAAATCAAGTACTTTGACTTGAAAAATTTTTTCACAGGCCGCAACAAGTCAGGGTGGTGCACTGACAACTCCAACACGTACGCGCCGAAGACTACAAGCAAGATTCCCAGAATCTGAGTGCTGTTCAAACTCTCGCCCAAAAAAGCGAACGCCAAAATTGCAAGCACAACCGGGTTTACCGCCATCATTGGCGCTGCAACAGAAATCTCCAAATGATGCAGGCTTTTAAGCGCGTAAAAAAAGGCAAGCGAACCAAAAACCGCTGCAAGAACTGCAAGCAAAACAATTTCCTGGGAAAAAACAGGCTTTAAAATCAGCAAAAACGGAAGCGATATCAAAGCCACTAAAATCGCGGTTGCAGCGGCAATTGGAAGCGAATGATGGCGGTGAAGAGACTTTTTTGCAACAATAGTTGTAACTCCTTCAAAAAAGGCCGCCCCGCCTGCAAAAAACTGCCAGGAAAAAAGTTCAATCATACAAAGAAAATAAACGGAAAAAGCGTTTAAATTCCTTGGCGCACAACATAACGCCCTCTTTGCAGGACTTGTTCAAGCCGGGCAAAAACACGCTCCGCACCATCACACTTTTCCCTGTAAGCTTTTTCAAAAACCCCAAAGTGCTTTTTCGAAACGCTTTTTTTGAAAAGAAGCAAATCAGTTGCCTTGTCTTCAACAGAATGAGAAAAACTTGCAAGCCCAAAGTCAATGACAACAGGCCTTAAACTGACAACCATCACGTTAGACGTCGTAAAATCACCGTGCACTACTCCCGCCTTGTGCATGAAGGCCAAAAACTCCGCGGTTTGCCTCAAAAAAACGTTCGGGTTCTTCAAAAAAGGCCAAGAGTCCTTAAGCAACCTGCCTTGAAAAAACTCTTCGTACAACTGGCACTTTTTCAAGTCAACTAAGAAAACAACAGGACAACGCACGCCCGCCATTCTTGCAACGCGAAGGGCTTTGGCCTCCCGGCCAGTGCGAAGCGTCCGCAAAAAAACATCCAATTCCCTATGCCGATAAGACTTTGCAACACGCACCTTTCTAACGCACGCTCTGCCCTCAAAACTGCAAGCGTAAACCTCGGCCTCCGCCCCTTTCCCAACAAACACTACGCCCTTCAACGCCCGTTTAACTTCTGCAAAAGAAACAGGCCCCCGTCTCAAAAGAACCGGGTTCTCACCAGTCAAGCTGACAATTGTTGAACTCGGCGTTTTTTCAAGTTTTCCACCGTCAACAAGCAAATCAACTTTCCCATAAAACAAGTTTTTTGCCTTTTCAAAGTCAAAAACAGGTTTTTCCCCAGACAAATTAGCGCTTGTTGCAACAACAGGAACAGCGCTTGCACGACACAAAGAACGCAAAAAATCATTAGAAGAAATTCTAAAAGCAACGCTATTGGAAGAAGAAGCGGGAATTTTTTTCTTCAAAGGAACAACAAGCGTCAAAGGCCCCGGCATAACCTCGTTAACAACACGTTTTGCCCCAGCTGAAACCACGGCAAAAACACTTGCCTGCTTTAAACTTGAAACAACAACAGGCAAAGACTTCAAAACACTGCGACGCTTTAGAGCAAACAATTTTTTCACTGCAAACGGATTAGTCGCGTCACAGCCAACGCCGTAACTGGTCTCAGTTGGAAAAACAACAAGCCCGCCTTTGCAAATAACCCTTGCTGCAAGCGCAACGCTTCTTTTTGCTTCCTTGACAACCAAACACGTCAAAAATTTCACCAAAACGCTTTTTCGCTTTCAACCCTCAAATTCTGGAAAGGCAAAAGCTCTTTGGAAACCGCGTTCGCCTTTTGAATGGAAACGCCAGCAACCGCAATCATTGCAGCGTTGTCGCCCAAAAACTTGTCGCTTGAAATGCAAAAACGAGCCTTTTGAGATTTTGCCACCTTCCTCATCATTTCCTGCAAACGCTTGTTGCGCGCGTTTCCCCCGCACAACAACAACTCTGTTTTACCAGAATGCAACAAAGCCCTCTCAGACGCCTCGCACAACGCGGCAAACGCGTACTCCTGCACGGAAAAACACAAGTCCTCCGCCTTTTCTTTTCCAACCAACTTTTCAACATACGTTAGCATTCCAGAGTAAGAAGTGTTCATTCCCTTTACAACATACGGCAAGCTCACCAGCTTCCTTCCCTTTTGCGCGTTCTTTAAAACACCCACTGCATCAGGCGGATTAAGATTCAAAAGTCTCCCAAGGTTGTCCAAAAAATTGCCTATTCCAACATCCAAAGTTTCGCCTAAAACATGAAAGAAACCGTTTTGCTTGCAAAAAATTTGAGTGTTGCCCCCAGAAACGTAAACCACCAAAGGATCTTTAGCCTTTGAAAACACCCGTACCACTTCCGCGTGGGCAAACGCATGGTTAACAGGAACAAGCGGAACACTCAAAAAAAGAGAAAGAGCCTTTGCCGCGGTAAACCCCGCTTGCAAGCAATGGCCTATTCCAGGACCCCTACTGAAGGCAACCGCGTCAACGTCAAAAACAGAAACGTCCGCCTTAACAAGCGCACTGCCTAAAACAAGCGGAAACTTCTCTGCGTGGAAATCCGCAAGCTTGCGCGGCAAATAACCCGATTTAGACGAAGGATACTTTGCAACCTCATTAGACAAAACAGTTACTGCACGACCCGAAGACCTGACAAGGCTTACCCCAAAAGAATGGGCCGTGCTTTCAATTCCAAGCACAAGCAAAATCTTTTTCCCACCGCCTTCTGAAAAAGGCCTCTTCCCAAAAAAAATTAGGCAAAAAGCGAATTACTCCTGCGTTTTAGACACTTCCATGTACCCGCACTTCCCGCACGAAAGCCTGTCTTTGTGCCTTGCAAGCCCAACACCAGAACCACACTTAGGACAACTCTTCCCCTTAACATACGGCTTTGGACCTTTAGACTTCTTAATCTTTTTTTTCTTTCCCATTTGTAAAACCAAACACTACTCCTTTTTTGCCTCTTCCTTCTTTTTTCCCCGAGAAGAAAAAAACTTGGGCTCAGTCTTTTCCAACTGCTCCTTGGACGAGTAAACCCGCGCCAAAACCCTGGCGCTTTTCACTCCGTAAGACGGAACAATTCTCACAACGCAAACGGCCTCAGCACTGACACCGAGTTTTAAAGCAAGCTCTTTAGCAATCGCTTCCCTTGAAGGCGTTGCCCCACTCGCGTCAACTTTCACTTCAACCTCACGACGGGAAAAAACAACGTTTTCCCTGTCACTTAAAACTTCAACGTTCATTTTAAGAAAAAAAACCTCACTTTATTTTTAACGCGTACTTGCCCGGACTAGTTGCACCAATTGCCTTGGCACTCTCGGAATTAACGTCAACAATGACAATGTACCCCTCCCAATTCTTGGTAAGTTCGGAGTCCTTGCAAGTAGGGCAAACCTCCCCCGACACGAGCAAACGACACTTTTTACAAGCCTTCAAAGACATCCTGCAAAAAAAACCTCACTTTTTCTTTTTAGACTTAGACCTTTTCTTCGCTCCATCCTGCTTCTTAACCGATTTTCCAAGCCCCGAAGGCCTCATTGTAAGGGCGATCTTACTGTTCAAAACCGAGTCCTTCAAACTCACCGTGGCCACTTTGGCACGCACAAGATCGTTTTTCTTAACAGACTTCTTGCTCCCGCGGCCCACCAACGTTTGCGTTTTCTTGTCGTAAGACAAAAAGTCGTCGGCAACCTGCGAAACGTGCACCAAGCCGTCAATAGGGCCGATTCTGACAAAAGCGCCGAATTCAACGATTTCTGAAACATACCCGTCAACAACCTCGTTGATTTCAGGTAAGTTCACCAAAGCATCAAAAGTAACGTCAAAGTAAGCAGCTCCGTCCCCCGGAATAATCTTGCCCTTGGAGGTGACCTTTGCGTTTGAAAGGGCTACAATCACACCCAAATTCTTGTCAACAGTTCGCTCGTATTGCTCGCGCAACATCTTCAACGCGGCCTTTGAAATATTCATTCCAAACAAACTCGGAGGAATCCTAACAGACTCCTTCAAAGTCAAAACTTTAAACACTTTTTTTCATTACCCCTCTTACGGATTAAATTCGCAACTACTATTTTTTAAGCGCTTCCTGTAAAATCTTCAAAGCTTCTTCAACGCCCTGCCACGATTCAACCTTAACGAACTCTTGCTTTCCCTTTTCAAGCTTTTTGTAATCGGAAAAAAACAATGCAAGTTCATCCCTAAAATGCGAAGGCAAATCGTCAACACTTCTAACCTCCACCATGCGAGGGTCAACGCCGTCAAGTGGAACAGCCAGCACTTTATTGTCCACGCCCGCCTCGTCCTTCATCGGCAACACCCCAATTGCACGACAACGAACAACCAATCCAGGAAAAAGCTTTGCCGTTGAAACAAGGCAAACATCCACCGGGTCACCGTCCAAGTAATGCGTGGACGGAACAAAACCATAAGAACACGGGTAAAACATCGGCGAGTGCAACACCCTGTCAAGCTTGAACGCTCCGGATTCCCCGTCCAACTCAATCTTACTACTGGACCCTTGCGGAATCTCGACAACAACGTCGAACTCGTCAGGGTAATTGTCAGGCTGCTTCAAATCACTCAAACCCGTCATAAAAACACCTTTTTTTTCACTCCAAAACAAGAAAACTTTTTTTCCTCAAAAAAATTGTTTTAACGCCCTTTTCTTTAAGCCTTTTCCTCAACAAAGAATCATTCGAACAAACAACAACATCATTACTTGACGCAAAGGCAACGATGTCATCGTCAGCCCTTGCCTTGCCCGTTCCCTTCACAAGCGTCAAACCCTTTTTTTCCAAGGCATTCAAAGCAGAAAGCATCTTCCTGCCCGTTTGACCTTCAAACGACTTTATTTCCGAAATGCAAGAATCCAAAACAACGAAGTCAAGCTTGCCGGCCAAAAGACCGCGCGCCTGGTCAAAAACGTCAACTTTGAATTCAAACGGAACCAACAAAAAATTGGAATCCAAAACCACAATCATACCGGTTTATCCAACACCAACCTTTTTCCGGTTTTTTTTCTTTTTGGGAGCCGACTTTTTCTTTTTTTTCCCAAAAAAAGAAAAAGGTGGCAAGCGGGCCCGGCGCGATTCGAACGCACGACATCCTGATTACCTTCCCCCTTTTTTCATTCCCTGAAATAAACACGAAAATAAACCAGGAAAAAAAATAAAAGCGTTAAAAGTCAGGCGCTCTGGCCAAACTGAGCTTCCCGGACCCCAAAAGGAGTACTTACGGGCCCAATGGTTTAGCCGGTTAAATGTGTTAATTTTTAACCATTTAAAGGAATAAAACCCTTTTCCCTCAAGTCAACCAAAGCCCAAAAAAACCCTTGCCGACAAAAACCTACTTATGATAATCGTATTATTAGGGCCGCCGGGAGCTGGAAAAGGCACCCTGGCAAAAAAATTAGTAAGCGAAAAAGGATTCGAACACGTGTCAACCGGAGACTTGTTCCGCGCAATTACAAGCAAAGGCGAAAGCGAAATTAGTGAAACTGAAAAGAAAATAAAAGAATTCATGAACGCGGGCAAACTCGTGCCGGATGACATTGTTATCTGTGCAATGAGCGAAAAACTCTTGCACATAAAGCCGGGCACCCCAGTGTTATTAGACGGGTTTCCCAGAACAGTGGGACAAGCGGACGCGTTTGAAAAAATACTGCAAGAAAACGGTTTGAGCATTTCCAAAGCAGTTTTGATTGAAGTATCCGACGAAGAAGTCATGCGACGTCTTGCAGGGCGCAAAAGCTGCACGTCATGCAAAAAAATCTTCAACCAACAAGAAATCGGCAACTTAGAAAAATGTGCGGAGTGCAACGGAAAATTAGTCGTGCGCGAAGACGACAAGCCCCGCGTAGTTCAAAAAAGACTGGAGCAATACAAGGAAAAAACCCAAAGCTTGATTTCCTACTACCGGGAAAAAGGCTTGCTGTTTTCCATAAAATCGGAAGGAACCCCAAACGACGTATACGAAAAAGCACTCGACCTGCTGGAAATACCAGAATAAATTTCAAAACAAGTCCCTTAACTGACTTAAACTAGCTATAACCCCCTCACCTGGAACCTTCGCTTTCCTGTCCAAGTAAAAAGCGTTTATCCCAACTTTTTTCGGAACGTTGAAGTCAAATTCTTTGTGGTCCCCAACATGCACAAGTTCCGCGGGTTTTACCCCAAGTTCTTTGCACACCTTCAAGTAAACATCTTCGCTTTTTTTAACGGCCTTAAAATCCGAGGTAACCGAAAACATTTTCGAAAAATACTTGTCGATTTTTTCCAAGGAAACCTTGAGCTCTAAAAAGTGCCTGCTTGCATTGGAAACAACAACCAACCCAAAACCGTTTCGTGTCAAGTACTCTAACGTGGGAATCGCGTCGCTGTACAACTCAATCAAATGCGACAAATCCCTGCTTACTTCCCTTGGACTTTTCTTCAAAGCGAATTTTTCAAACCAAAAAAAAACGTCGTACCAATTCAAATTCTTGTCTCCCAAAGAATCGTATTCAAACTTGCATTTTTCAAGTGCTTGTTCAAAAGAAACGTTGTGTTTTTCAGCGTAAAGCTTTGGAATCTCCTTGAACCACAAAGCGTCGTCGAAGTTCTTGTCAACCAAAGTGCCGTCCA
>JBHHTN010000009.1:0-20375 GCA_046753405.1 Candidatus Micrarchaeia archaeon
TTCTAATGAATTTACGCGATCACTTAAGCGGCGTTGACCCTGAAATTCGAACGCTTATTCTGCTTGTAGCTGAAAAAGCCAAGGAAATACACGCAGGATTCGACAAAGGCGGCAGCATTTCAAACTTCAAAAATATTTACGGCGAAGAACAACTTGAATTAGACAAATGGGCAGATGAAGTCTTCCTAAAAGCATTCGAAGAATGCGAGTTGGTGCGAAGCGTTGCCTCCGAAGAAAAAGAAGAGGTAAACGAAATAAAAAAAGCAAAAGGCAGCTGGGGCGTCACCATTGACCCCTTGGACGGTTCAAGCTGTGTTAAAACCAATTTGGCCGTCGGAACCATTGTCGGCTTGTTCAACGAAGGCGACGTTTTAGAGCAAGGCGACAGAATGGACGCGGCATGCTTTGTCTTGTACGGACCAATGATTACCCTGGTGTACGCCTGCAAACAATGGGGAGCCCACGAATTCGTTTTAGGCTCAAAAACAAACGAATTCATGCTGCGGCACGAAAACATAAAAATTCCAGATGGAACAATTTTCGCTCCAGGAGGCCTTGCAGTCAAATACACCGACAAACACAAGGCCTTTGTGGATGAATTAGAAAAACAAAAGTACAAAGTAAGGTACACCGGCAGCATGACCGCCGACTTCAATCAAATACTCCACTATGGCGGAATCTACATGTACCCTGCGTTAAAAGAAAAGCCCGAAGGCAAGCTCAGGCTGCTTTTTGAGGCAAACCCGTTGACTTTGATTGCAAAAGAAGCAGGAGGCGCGGGATCAAACGGTTTCAAGTCAATTCACAAGGTGAAGCCGGAAAAGCTTTCGCAAAGAACCCCGTTTTACGTCGGTTCAAGAAACTCTGTTGAATTAGCTGAAAAAATAGTAGGCGGCAACGCATGAAAAAAGTTAATTACTTTCCTTGGAAAACTCTAAATCCAAGTGCGAGTATTGCAACAAGAAGAATTGTCAGTATTATGTCAATGTTTTCCGTTGCTTGAACAACTTCGACAAATTTTGCATGGCCGCCTTTTGGGAAAGTCGTGCCTTCTTCAATGCTTTTTCCGATTTTTAAAAGCTCTCCTGTGTGCGCGTCCACTTGAACGAAGTTTTGGTCGACAAACTTTGTTTTAATTAAATCAACCTCGGTATTCATCAAAAAAAGCCATCTTAACTCTTCTCCGGTTATTATCAAAGTCGGCTTGAAATCCTCGCTTATTGAAGAACCCGGGTTTTTTGCAAAAGCCACTTTCTTCGCAATTTCAAAGGAAATTTTCGGTTTAGTGTCAATGTTTTCCGCTTTTTCGTCGAAAATGGGAACCGAAACCCCCACAACCTCCAAGGACGCGGGGTTAATGAAAACGGTTACTTCCTCGCCTATTGCAATAATTCCGTCAACTTTCCTCACCCACTCAAAAACAGTTGCCCCCCTAAAATCCGAGTAAACCCTGTTGAACAAAAGCTCGTCTTGAAAAACACTCGGGACAAACAAAGACACCGTTTCCTCGGCTTTTCGTTTCAAAACAGTCGAATCAAGTCTGCTGCATTCGTTCTCCAAACGACTTGAATCGTAAAAACCGTGAACTGAAAAGTCTTTGGAGTTAATGAAAACAAAATTTTCTCCCGAATTATAGTCTTCCTGTGAAAAAAACACTTTTATCCTGTTCAAATGCAAGTCGTATTTTACAGGCTCACGAGTTTCGTTGAAAAAATCTTTAGCGGCACTATCAACCTTCGACTTATACGCAAGGTCAAAATCAAGCGTTATCCCCGGCAAAGTAGACCCGTGCGCCAAAGCAAAACTTGAGAAAACAAGCGAAATCAACGCGGTTAAAACCGCGAAATAAAACTTTTTCACGACTTACTCCCTTTTTTTAACTATGAATTTTCCCTTCATTACCGAATGGTCCGAACCGCAGTAACTGCTGCAAAGCATGTCAAAGACCCCCACTTCGTCTGCTACAAGTTCAACCACCCTTTTTTCGTTCATTTGAATGCTGTCCTCGCGAATGCCGTAGTTAGGAGAAATTTGAAAGCCGTGGGGAACATCAACACTCGTCACAATAAATTGAACACTGTCGCCTTCATTGACAACAACAGGGTCGGGGTCAAACCCGTATTTGAAAGTTACAACCTCAATAACCCTCACCCCGTCTACAATTTTCCCGCTTGGAAGCAACGCGGCTATTTGCGCTTCAAATTCATCGACAGGCAAAGCAGTTGAAGCTCCAAACCTCAAGAAAGCAAAGGAAATAAACAATACCACAAGCGAAACAAACAACAGTTGTTCAACCGACACACTCGGTTTGCCAGCTTTTCCAAGGAAAAAATTCACTGCAAAGGCAACTGCAAACAAAACTACCAAAACGAACCCAACTGAAAAGTAAGGCTCTGGCAACAACACGTTTTCAAGGTGCTCTTCTTCCGGAATGTCGTCTTCTCCCCCGTGTGCAAAAGCAAACGAAGCCAAAAACAACGAGAAAAAAATAAGCAATGTTAAAAATCTGTTCGTCATTCCCCTTTAAACCCAAAAAGATATAAAAAGCTTTACAATAACTGTAATTGTTAAACGATTTTGAACCTGAACGCGCTCCAGGTTTCATCCAATGAAATCATTGAAACCGGTTTCAGCCCCGTTGGCTTCGGGATTTCTTAAGCTTGGCCAATTCTCTTCGGTTGGCCACAAAAATTGAATGAAGTCAAACCCCACCTTCAACAGCATCTCTTCATTTCAACTACATCATAAAAAGTCCTGCAAAAAACGCTGCACGCGCCTTTTAACTCCCTTTTTCCCCTCAACGTAAGCGAATAAACCTTATTCTTATCAACAGCCACCGCGCCTTTTTCCTTCAATTCCTTCAATGCAGGGTAAATCGTGCCGGGGCTTGGCTTCGAACCCCGTCTTTTTTCCAGTTCTTTGGAAATTTGCGAACCAGTAAGACTCTTCTTGCTTAAAATCCATAAAATAAGGAAACCCAAATACCCCTTCATATCGCAACAATTCATACGCGTATTATCGGTTTTGCGATATAAAAAAAGGCACCTAGTTATCGGATACCCGATAAGTTTAAATAGAACGGTCAACTTATCGTATAACCGATAAAGAGGTGAAAGAATTGGAGTGTGAAATAATCTGCGACGGAAAAAAAGCAGCAACAATCAACTACGGCGAAAACTCGTGCAACATAACCCTCACAGAAGAAGGCAAAAAGTTGTGCAAAGACTTCCGCAAAAACGGCTGTTGCTAAAAACCCAGTTAGGGCTGCGCGGCCCCTTTTCCCTTCTTTTTTATGCAACAAAAGCGCTTTTATTTCCAAAAAAAGTTATTTCTCTTGCAAACAAGAGGTTGTTTTTTGTAAATGGCTGAACTAATTTATGCGTTTTTCAAGTTTTTACACTACGTTGGAGTTGCCTTGGGCGCAGGAGGCGCTACAATTGCAACACTGCTTATGATGAAGTCTGAAAAAGACGCGAAACTGGCTCCTTTAACAGCCTCGTTCATGCCGGACATTTCAAAAGTAATCTCAAGTGCGGTAATACTGCTTTTTTTATCGGGCATTGGAATGGCCTGGGCGCTCAGCGGAGACCTCTCAAACGCTCCCACGCAAGAACTCTTCCAAATAAAGTACGCGCTTTATGCCATTCTCATAGTTGCCGGCGGATACCTTTCCCTTAAAGTAATGCCTAAAATGCAGGAAGAAGCAAAAAAAGGAAACACTGCCGAAGTAGCCAAGCTGAAAAAACAAGGCAAAATCCTCGGAACAGGCAGCCTGTTGATCTGGTACGCAATACTGGCTTTGATGGCACTCAGATAAACGCATACCGCTCTTTTCTTTCCTTATTTTTCAATTGCGGTTATTCCCTGCGACGCGTAAATGTTCAACAAATCTTTCACCTGTTTTTTTGAAACAATGCTCGTGCAAACTCCTTTTTTATGCATTCTTCCGGTTCTTCCCGCCCGGTGCAAGTAAAACTCCGGCGAAGAAGGAAGCCCAATTGAATAAACGCGTTTCACGTCGTCAAAATGCATTCCTCGCGCTGCAACATCTGTTGCAATCAAAACACCGACTTCTCCTTGTTTGAAGCGGCGTATTGCCGAATGCCTCCGCTTGGAACGCATGCGAGAATGCAACAACAACGCCTTCTCTCCAAGAGAGTAAAGCTGCTTGGAAAGCGCTTCAACCTCTTCAACAGTAGCACAAAAAACCATTGCATTTTCTCGCGCGTTTTTTTTCAAAAACTCGGCAAGCTTTCGGCCCTTTTTTTCAGTTACAACAAACTCGTGTTTTATAGTGCTTTGTGAAACGGTTCCAACCTTCACAAGTTCAAGAGACGATTCAGTGAATTTTTCCGCTTTTTTCAACAACGAAGGAGAGGCCTGCACTGAAAAAAACATTGTCTGACGCGTTTGCGGCAAAGCCTTGACTAAAAACAAAGTTTTTTTCTCAAATTGCTCGGAAAGCAGCCTGTCCGCTTCATCCAAAACCAGAACGCGGACTCCCTGAGGCTTCAACGCGTGTTTTTCAATCAACTCCCTCACGCGCCCGGTTGTTCCGATTATTATTTGCGCGCCTTTTTCCAGCAATTCAACCTGCCGGTCAACATCCGTTCCTCCGTAAGCGGCAACGGTCAAAACTCCCGCGCCTTGAGCTATTTTCCTGCACTCGTTGGCAGCCTGAATGGCCAACTCGCGCGAAGGCTCCAACACTAAAACGCGAAAAGAAGAATCAACAATAGCGCGCTCTACAAGAGGAATAATAAAAGCAGCAGTTTTGCCAGTTCCAGTTGGAGACCGAGCCCAAAAACTCCTGCCTTGAAACGCACGAGGAATCGCTTTTTCCTGCACAGCTGTAAGTTTTTTAAAACCCATCTTGTCAAGGTTTTCCTGCACAATTTCACTGAAGTTGTTCATGAGAAAAATCTTTTGAATTTCAAGCCTTAATGGCTTTTTGCTGTGCCTTCTTTCCCCCGCAAAAGGCCGGGCAGAAAACGTTAAAACCAAACGTTAAAGAAAAACAGGTTCAAAATAGAATTAAAACAAAATGGCAATTGAAATACCAATTTTATTCGCTTTTCTTGCAGGATTAGTCTCTTTTTTGTCCCCCTGCGTCCTGCCAATAATCCCTGGGTTTTTAGCCTACCTTGCAGGCGCGTCATTAAAAGACGCTGAAAGCAAAAGAAAAGAAATCTTCATCAACACCGTCTTCTTCGTAAGCGGCTTTTCCATTGTCTTCAGCGTATTGGGAGTGTTGTTGAACACGATATTGGAATCAGTAGCCTACGACGTGCAAATATGGCTTGGAAGAATCGGAGGCGCAATAATCATCTTCTTCGGATTGTACTTAGTGGGACTAATTAAAATACCTTTTTTGCAACAAGAACACAAACTCAAAGTAAAACCCGCGCTCAACTCCAGATACTTGACCTCGCTGGTATTCGGAGCCGCCTTTGCAATAGGATGGACTCCGTGCGTGGGCGCAGTACTCGGTGCCATCTTAGGCCTTGCAGCTACACAACCAGGAATAGCATTCGGACTACTGCTTACCTACTCGCTTGGACTGGGCTTGCCTTTCTTGTTAGTCGGACTATTCGCCTCGCAAGCATCCGGTTTGATTCAAAAATACGCTAAATGGCTTGACATAGTGACAAAAGCATTTGGAGTAATCCTTATAATCCTGGGAATACTCGTGTTCTTCAACCTGCTAAACGTAATTGCCAACTTCGGGGCAACCGGCGAACTGCTCGTACAAATAGAAGAAGCAATAGCCCAACAAGCATTCAACTGAAAAACAAAGGTTTTTGAATGAGAAAAAACAAGCGCGAGAGGCCAACTGAAAAAGAAATAACAAAAACCTTGACGCGGCTTTGTGAAATACACTCAAGAAGCATCATAAAAAGACAACGCGTTCCTTCCTACGTTTCAAAAAACGACCTTTTCCAAGAAGGCTTCATGGCAGGCTTGGAAAAAGTTCATGAAAAATACGATTACTCCAGGGCAAACCTTGAAACGTTTCTCGACAAAAGAGCAAGAGGGGCAATGATAGACTTCTTGCTGCGGGAGTCAATGAACAGGAAGGTAATGAAACGAGACCACATTAAACTTCTCAGCAAAATAAAAGAATTTGAAAGTAAAAAAGGACGTTTTCCAAGTGCAAGAGAACTTGGCACTACCAGGAAAGAGCTTGAAGTTTTAAAGCAAAGTTCGGGAGAACCCTCCTCACTGAACAACAACCCTTGGGAAAAAGCGGGAATACTCCCACGCAACATAAGCGAGAAAACCAGGAGGACAACCAAGTACGAAAGCAGTGCCTCGGCAGAAGATGAAGCAATTAAAACAAGAATCACTCCAATGGAAACTAGAAACCTCCTAAAAAAAGCAGTTGAAGACAACGTGATTTCAAGCAGAGAACGCTTTGTTATGGTGCATAGCTTTGGCCTTCTTGGAAGGCAAATGAAAAAAAAAGAAATTGCAGAAGAGTTGAAACTGTCACCTGGCAGAATTTCACAAATTAACTTCGAGGCCAAAAAAAAGTTAAGAAAAGCCTACCATCAACCTTAAAACAAGTTCTCGTATTGACTTTTTAATGAATTTTTTCAAGGCAGTTGCAGACGGATTCAAAATAGCCCTTACAACACGACTTTCGTTAGTGGCCTTGTCCTTCTTCCTTTGGGCGAGCGTTTTGGCACTTGCTCCAATTGCAATAAGCGCGCCGATAATCCTGATGAAAATCATGAACGTAAGTGGGATAGAAGAATTCCTGCAAGGCGCGGTTTTTGCAGCAGGCACGTTCATTCAATACTACCTGGCACTTGCAATTGTATTTGTAACTGCAAGTGCCTGGCTTGACGGAACCCTGGCAGCAGGAAGCGCTGAGTTTTTGAAAACAAGAAAAGCAAACAACGAAAAAGCGTCAAAAAAAGCATTAAGCAAAATCGCAGACCTCCTTCTTGCAACCCTTGCAATAATAGTAATAGCAATAACCGCAAGCGTTGCCCTAAGCCTTGGAACAACAATAACATTGTTGAAGCCAGTGTTTGCTTTGCTTAGAAGTCTGGCGGGAATACTGGTAGGACTCTTGTTCTTCTTTACCGCGTACTCCATCATGATAGGAAACAAAAAAGCTTTTGAGGCATTGGAAGAATCAATGCAATTATTCCAAAAAAACGCTTTGCAAGTGCTTCTGCTTTTGCTTGCAACAAGCATTCTGGGAACAATCATAATAATACTCTTTGCCCTGCCTTTGGTATTCGCCTTTGCTTTGTCAATTGTTTCAACCGCGTTGTCAGGAGGAACAACTGCATTCCTCTCTCTTTTTTTAGTCTCCCTTGCAACGCTGATACTCCTAACAGGCCTTTCCCTTTCTCAAACCCTTACAGCAGGCATTACCACAAGCGCGTATATGCAGCTAAAAAACACTTCGCGAAAACGACCTTCTAAAAAAGGTTAAGCAACACAAAAAAAACAACGGAAGACGATGATTCTATGCAGATAAAACTTTTCAGGTGCAACGTTTGCGCAAAAGCATACTTAGGAGAAGCGCCTCCAAGTGCCTGTCCTTTTTGCGGCGCGTCAACAAAGTACATTGTTCCCCAAGAAGAACACGAGTACACATTATCCGCAGAAGACGTCTCCGACAAAACAAAACAAAACATAACAACTGCAATAGAAATTGAAGTTTCAAACGCTGAGTTTTACCACTGCGCAAAAAAGCGGGGAAAAAGCAATTACGGCAAAAAACTGTTCGGTTCTCTTGCCTATGCGGAAGCAGAACACGCCGCATTACTAAGCAAGGTCTTGAACGGGGAAAAACCGAAAATTTCACTCGACGCGGGAAAGTGCTCTGAAGAGTACAAAGACAACCTGCAAGAAGCGCACAACAGGGAACAAAACGCGATTGAAAACTACGCAAAATTCGCACACGAGGCAACCGAACCCAAGGTAAAAATGATTTTCAACGCGCTTGTAGAAATAGAGCAGTCGCACTTGAAAATAGAAGAAGAACAACTAAAAAAGCAAACTTGAGTCTTCCGCAAGCTTTAAGCAAACTCTCACCACCCAAACTAATGTTAAAAAAAAAAGGGCTCGTAGCTCAGCTTGGATAGAGCGACTGCCTCCTAAGCCCACCTTTTTCTTTTTTTCAAAAAAAAAAAGTCGGGCGACCCAAAAAGAAAAAAACTGAAAGTGGTTTTGGTTAAAGGGGATAGCAGTAGGTCAGGGGTTCGAATCCCCTCGAGCCCGCGTTATAACACTTAGAGGGGGTCGGCCCAGCCCGGGCCAGGGGGACCCTTCCCCCTGAGGCGTACGTTCGAATCGCGCCGGGCCCGTTTAACCTTTTTTTATCGAAAAAAGAAATTTTGTTTTAATGCGTTGAATACCGCGAATTATCTTGTCACTTCGACTTGCTCGTACACTTTCAAAAGTTCCTTCTTTTTTTCGAAATGAGACCTAACCGGGCCAATCAACACGTCAAGTGCAACGGCAACCGAATTCTTCAAGTCAGTAGGATGCAATTTTCCTTCCGCGAAGTCTTTCTCCAAATCAGAATAATAACAGTAGTCAACGTTGCCGCCGAACTTGTCAGGCCGTTCGACTTTTAAAATTGATTTTTCACCGCGCAAAATCAAGTGCTTGGCAACCTCTAAAACAGGGTTAGCCTCAATTACTTTGGCAGGACAAAAAGCCTTGTTCAACTTCTTCTTTATTTCCTCGGAAGAATCATGGATGAAAATCGCTGTTCCAGGCTTGCTTTTACTCATTTTAGAAGCAGTAACTTTACACGCCTTGCCTTGTCCTTGCGTTTTTTCAGGTTCGAGCAATCCCGACAGAAGGTAGTGGTGCAGTGAAATTGGAACCTTCCAACCCATTTTCGGGTAAATCTCGCGCGCAAGCATGTGCACTTTGCGCTGGTCCATTCCTGCATGCGCAATATCCGCGCCTAACGCCTTTATGTCAACTGCCTGCATTGACGGATACAAGTACTGTGAAACACTCAAAGCATCGTTTTCACTCCTGCCCATTATTGCAAGGCAACGCGTTGCACGCGACAAAGTAACGTGTCGAGAAAAGTCAACAACGTTCTTCCAATACTCGTCGTTGTTTCGATACAAATCGCTTCCCTTGACAATGTTTATTCCAGGGCAGAAGAATTTGAACGCCTCCTCGTAGTATTCGGAAGCCTTTTGGATTTTTTCCCAGTCTCCGCCCAACTTGTTGTTTATCACTGAGTGCCAGTCAGCCAAGTACACATGGCACTTCACTCCTGCCTTAATCAAGTCGTTGAATTTTAAGCCGTTGAAGAAAAGCGAGCCCAAATGCAAAAGGCCGGATATTTCAAGCCCCAGATAGTGAGTTGGATGCGCTTTGGTTTCAAAAAGTTCGCGCAACTCGTCTTCTTTGACTATTTCCTGCGTTGGCATCTTCAACGCCAGCTGCATCCTTGTTTCAACGTCCATTTCTTAACTCCTTGAAAAGTTATGCCGTCTTTCGATTAAAAAACGGTTTGATTCTAAGCAACTTCCCTCCGCAAAGGTTTTTTGAATCCGGGTATTTTTTTGTGCCAAAGCATTATCTCCTGCCCGTTCAACTTTCGCTTTAAAACGCCTCTTGGTTCAAAGCCCTCTGAAACGTACAGTTTTTTAGCTTGCGAATTTTCTCTTGCAACAAACGCTTTTTTTCTTTTTTTTTGCAAACACCACGGCTTTCCTTAAAAGCATCCGCCCAATTCCCCTGCCTCTCAACTCCTTCAAAACCGCCAAGCCCAAAATCTTAATTTGGTCTTCTTTGACTTCAAAGTCAACGTAGCCAACAGTGTGATTGTTTGAAACGGCGGCGTAGTAAACAACGTTCGGGTCGTTTACCCTGCGCAAAACTTCGTCAAAATTGAAACCCGCGTACGGAAAATATTTTTTAGTCAAAACCGCTATGGAATAAAGATTTTTTTCATCGGCACGCTTTATTTCAACGTTCAAGTCCTGCAAAACTAAACATCACCTTGTAAAAGACGCGTCAGACCAATCTTGTTCAAAAACTTCCTTAAAACTTTCAGCTATTTCAACCTCTTGCAATAAAATAGCTGCCTCTCGGTTGAACTTCATTGCATGCCGGGACCAGTTAATGCTTCCAACCAACACTTTTTCCGAGTCGAAAACCGCAAACTTTGAATGCGTGTTGGAAAACTCTCGGGAAGCCCACTTTACAAGAACGCCGTTTTCCGACAAAAACTCCGCAGTAGCGTAGTTCGAAGAAACCCTCGGCTCCAAAACAACCCTCACGCGCACGCCCCGCTCAACCGCACGGGCCAGCGCCCCCTTCAAACCCGAAAAGGAAAACTGGTATAATTCAACGTCAATTGTTTTTGTTGCAGCATCCACAAGAGGAACAATGACTTTGTCGGCACCAGGAGAAAAAACAGGGGTTATAACCCCTTCAACGCAAAACTCTTGAAAAGGAGAAAAGGCAAAAACATGAAGCAAGAAACCAGAGGCAACAGCGAAAACAAGCGTCAGAAACCAAAGCAATTGCTGGAAGTCTTGCGGCAAAAAACCAAAAAGTCGCTTTGGCAAAAAATCTTACGCCTGACATGTAGTTATGGAAAAAACCACCTTTTATTTAATGCTGTTTCACCGTAAAATTAATAACACAAAGATTTTTTTGCTGGGCCCGTGGCTCAACCAGGATAGAGCGATTGATTCCAAACTTTTATTTTACGACAATTGAAAGTTTGGAAGTGTCGAGGCTTCGGTCCTGATTGAGGGAAGACACCAGTAGGTTGCGGGTTCGAATCCCGTCGGGCCCGTAAAAAACAGTTGGGGCAACATTTCCCATAAATGCCCCCTTCTTCAAAAGTTGAAAAAAACAGAAAAATGGTCGAATACTCAATTGTCTTGCCGGCCCACAACGAAGAAAAGCGCCTTGGAAAAGCCGTAGCAGCGCTTTTAACTTCCCTGGGCAAAAAGTACGACTATGAAATAATAATTGCCGAAGACGGAAGCACTGATGAAACATACCAACTTGCAAAAAAAATAGCACGCAACCAAAGGCACAAAGTGCGCGTAATACACTCGGATGAAAAACTGGGCCGGGGACGCGCCTTGTGCAAAACGTTCAACAAAGCCAAAGGCAAATACGTTGCATACATGGATGTTGACCTTGCAACCGACGTGGAACACGTACGCGAACTACTACGCAAAATTAAAAACGCCGACATAGTGGTAGGCTCGCGGTACCTGAAAGAAAGCCGTGCCAAAAGAACCACGAAAAGACTGTTTTTCAGCAGCGGTTTCAACCTTCTCGCAAGGCTTTTGCTTGGCTCTAAAATATCCGACCACCAATGCGGCTTCAAAGCATTCAACAAAAAGGCGATTCTGCCTCTTTGCAAGCAAGCAAAATCCACTCACTGGTTCTGGGACACCGAAATACTCGTTTTGGCGCAGAAAAAAGGCTTGAGCGTAGAGGAGTTTGCAATTGCCTGGAGCGAGCAACCCACAACAACGATAAACTTCAAAACCGATATTCTGGACATGGGAAGCGGAATCCTACGGCTTTGGTGGAAACTTGCCACAACTTCCAAAAAATAAAATCTTTAAAATTGGTTTCAAAAATGAAACTGGAAAAAACCGGTTCAACACTGTTCGCCTTCCTCTTGTTCATCATCGCAGTAAGCCCGTACAACAACGTTGCAGCAGTAATTTCAAGCACTTTAATGGGGTTTTTCATCCCCGGATTCATCGCACTGAAACTACTCAACGTTAAGACCTCTGGCTTAGAACAAACGGCCTTAAGCATCGTTTCAAGCATCGCCCTATCAACATTCGCAGTATACCTTTTTTCACTAGCGTTCTCATACTCCGCGCAAACAATAGCCTTGTCACACGCCTTGCTTGCACTTCCCTTGGTTTTCTTGAAAGTGGAACCTGTGCCTAAAAAAGTTTTCAAGGAATTCAAAAAGCACCAAAAAGCAATTGCCCTTGCCGCCTTAAGCTTTGCAGTTGTTTTTTTTGTTTTAGCAAACAGTCTGTGGGTGCAAACCCCAAACGGCGTTGCAAGCGGGGGATGGAACTGGAGCGACTTTTTAGTCCACCACTCAATCATTCAAAGCGTCAACGAAGGAAACTTCCCGCCCCAAACACCGTTTTTCTCAGGAACACCCCTCGTCTACCACTGGTTCAGCGACCTGCACACCGCAATGTTATCCAAAACAACAGGCCTAAGCGCAATGCAGCTTGTGCCATTGGAAAACTCGCTGTACGCGCTTCTTCTTTCAATTCTCACATACCTCCTTGCGCTTCACTTGAGCAAAAACAAAAAACTTGCACTGATTGCCGCGTTGTTGGTAGTCTTCGGCGGAGGCTTTGGATACCTAAAATTTTTCCAAGACTTTGCAAGCGGAGGAAACCCAGTTGAACTGATTGCTGAAAACAGCTACGACAACAACTGGAGTTCAAACTGGGGACCGTTCAAAATTCCCTCGGTTTTAGGAGCAGGGCTTCTTGCTTGGCGCGCCATGGCAGCAGGCCTCCCGTTAGTAGTTGCAGCAGCACTCCTTCTTTTCAGTGGTTTTCCAAAAGACAAGAGCCGCCTGGCTCTTGCAGGAGTAATAGCAGGTGCAAGCGCGCCCTTCCACTTCTACGCGCCGATTGCAATAGGACTGCTGTTTGCAACACTCCTTGCAGCAAACACGTTGACAACGAAAAAAGTCAAGGAAAATGCAAAAAACGCGTTGTGGTTCGCGATTCCCGCATTAGTCTTCGGAATCCACTTTGCCTTCACCGCCTTTCAGCGCTCTGCAGACGCTGGAAAAATAACGCTCAACCTGTGGTGGGAGTCAAATGCTTCAGACCCGTTGTCATTCGTCTTGTTTTACGCTGCAAACTTCGGAGTGCCCTTTCTTCTTGCGATTGCTGCAATAATCCTTGCAAGAAAAAAAGACGTTTCACAAAAATGGGTTTTAGCCTTCTGGGCCTTGACGCTTTTTGCAATTCCTAACATTTTATCGCTTTCAGGAATTTCCTGGGACATGAACAAATTCTTCTCATTCATGTGGATTCCAACAAGCATTCTTGCAGCCTCCCTTCTGTTCAAAGCACACAAAGCCGTCCTGCCGGTTTTACTCCTCTCAAGCGTGCTAAGCCCGCTTTTGGTTTCAGCGTGGTTTGTTTACGGCGCGCAAAACTGGGTGGTGCAATCTCCCTCGCAAGTAAAAGCAGCAGAATGGATTGAACAAAACACGCAAATAAACGACGTTTTTGTTACGGCTGCAACCATAAATGAGCCAACCGACCTTGCAGGACGCTTGAGAATAATGACGTTTCCGCCTTACGCCTCGAACATGGGGCTTGACTTAAGCAAAAGAGAAAAAGACCTGGAAAAAATTTACTGCGGAAAAGCCCTTCAAGCCCGCGAAGTAATGCAAAAATACAATGCAAAGTACGTGATAAACGATTACCGACGGGAAAACTGCGCGCATGAATACGAAAACAACGAAGCATTCACAAAGGTTTTTGAGCATTCACGCCTTCGAATATACCAGCTGACATAAGGTGAAAACTCATTCTTGCTTGACACGTTGAAAACAAGAACAAGGCCGCTTCTGATTCTTTGGGCACTTGTCGCACTGGGACTCCTGCACGAAAGCCTTGCGCTTTTAACAGGAGCAGCGTTTTCTTTTTTCATAAGCGGCTTTTTGCTTTTGAAAGCGTTGAAAATCAACATAGGAAGCCTTGAAACAATCGCGCTTTCAATTCTCTCAAGCATCCTGGTATCCGCACACGCAGCTTACGCCACTTCGCTCGTCCTGGGTTATTCCCAGGAAAGCATTCTTTTGTCATTCGCACTTTCAAGCCTGTTGGTGCTCTTTGTAGACGTAAAAAAACTCTCTCTTCCCAAAGTTGAAAAAGAAAAATTGCCGCCAGCAACACTTGCACTGGGAGTATTCGCACTGTTATACTTCGTGTTTGCAACCACTCTTTGGGTGCCAACCCAAAGCGGGATAAGAGTAGGAGGATGGAACTGGAGCGACTTATTCGCACACATGCCCATTATTCAAAGCGTCAACGAAGGAAACTTCCCGCCCCAAACACCGTTTTTCTCAGGAACACCCCTAGTCTACCACTGGTTCAGCGACCTGCACACCGCAATGCTTTCAAAAATAACAAGCATTCACCCAACCACGTTCATTCAATTTGAAAACGCGTTGTACTCCACGCTACTGATACTCTTTACGTACTCCCTTGCAGTTTACCTGACAAAAAACAAGAAAACCGCGCTTATCGCAGCCTTCCTACTGCTTTTTGCAGGAAGCTTTTCATACTTAAACTTCTTCCAAGACCTTGCCAACAACGGCGATGCAATCGAACTTGTAAAAAAAACTCCGTACGACAACAACTGGAAGTACTTCCAGGTTCCCTCCGTTTTAGGAGGGTACATGATCGTGCAAAGGCCGCAAATGGTGGGCCTGCCAACCCTTGTTGCAATAGCACTGCTTGTCGCACTTGCCTTGGGTGAAAAAGACGACAAAAAAATGCTTTTAGCAGGAATAATGACCGGGCTCTTGGCGCCCTTTCAGTACTACGCATTTGCATCCGCAGGACTCATTGCCGGACTGTTTCTAATAAACCGCTTTTTTTCCGCAAACCCTCAAAAAATGCTTAAAGACTCAACAAAAAACTGGAAAACAATAGCCGCCTTTGCAATCCCGTCAATACTCCTGGCAACCCCCTTCGTTCACGCAGCTTTAACCACAACCACCACTGCAGGCAACTTGGACTTTAAAATAGGCTGGCTGTCACTGCAACAAGGCAAAATAGACCAGTTGCAAGGCTTCTTAGAAAACCCCTTGCTGGAGATGGCCGTGCCCGCAGTTGAATTCATCATTTTTTACTTTGCAAACTTCGGCCTAGTATTCATACTCGCGCTAATAGGCCTTTTTGCAATTTCAAACAAAGAAGTAAGACACAAACGCGTGCTGTTTCTTTGGATGCTTGCAATGTTCCTGATTCCGAATTTGTTTTCGTTTTCAGGAACGCAGTGGGACATGGGAAAATTCTTCGTTTACATGATGGTTCCCACAAGCATTCTTGCAGCGCTTGTTCTAACCAAAGCATGGAACATTCACCGAATAATCAAACCGTTTGTGTTGATTTTAATATTCCTTTCAATTCTCACACCGCTTTTGTTTTTGACGTGGACTGTCCAATCAACATGGCAAGGCCTTTCATGGCAAGAGCACGAGGCAGGAAAATGGATTGAAAAGAACACCGCTCAAAAAAGTGTTTTTCTCGCCTACCAAAACCACATATCGCCAATAGACGCGGTTGCAGGAAGATTCAGAATAACCGGTTATTCCAGTTGGATGAACAACTACGGTTTGAAAGACTACCAAAAACGCGAACAAGACATAAGACGCGCATACTGTTCAAGCGCGCAAGAAGCTCAAAAAATCGCAATAAAATATTCCGCGCAATACGTATACGTGGGGTCAAAAGAAAGGGAAAAATTCACAGGCTGCGACTTTGAATTTGAAACAAGCGGCCTTTTTGAAAAAATTTACGACAAAGGCGCAATACAAATATACTTTGTCAAACAATAAAAGTGAAACAAATGAACGAACTAACCGCATTTCCAAACGCAACCACAATTGCAACTACAATCATAACCCTTATTGTTGCCGGCTTCCTCCCAGGACATTTACTAACCCGCATTTTAAAGTGGAAAACGGAATTTTTTGAAAACACCATCGCAAGCTTTCTTCTTTCACTACTCATTCTCTCCCTTGCAGGCATGGCACTGACATTCACACTCGGCCTCACCTGGTACTCCGCATGGCTCGCGGTAATCGCAATAACCGCAACAGAAGCGTTGATTCTGAACAAGAAACTTAAAAGAGGTAACAAACTTTTTTGAAAAAACTATTCGTGCAATCGCTATTTGTCCTATTGCTCGTTTTCGCAAGCTTTTTCAACAGCACAAGCTGGCAAGGATTCGAAGCAAATTTAGACCAAATAACATTCATGGAATTCAAAATCATGAACGCTACAATAATCAATGCCAAACGCGACGCCTTCAGCGCAATGAAAGGACTGCTTGAACCCTGGTACGGCGCAGTACTCACAAAAGAAGAAACACAAGCCGCAATCTGGGCCGACAAAAACATTCCAAGAAAAGAACTGTTTGCAGCAGACTTGTTCGCCTGCGAAACTCTAACAGCAGTATCCCAAAAAACCTGCACAATAGGCGGAGCGTGGGAACTTGCAGACAACCCCAACCAACGCTTTTCAGAAAACGAAAAAGCATTCACCACGAACTCAACCTTTGAAGCATACCAAATCTTGAAAAAATACAACGTAAAATACGTGTTTTACTCCCCTCGCAACGCTTTCTACGCCTACGGCTGGAAATACCCCCAAACCGAAAAATTCAACGACAACAAATACTTCGACGTCATCTACGACAAAGACGAAGTGAAAATACTAAAAGTGAAGTAAAATATGAAAAACAAAATTACAAAAGTTTCCAACAACGCCCCAAAGGCGCTTGGACTACTCGCAGTATTACTTTTCAGCACTTTGATTGCCTACCACGGATTGTTTGAAATACAAGACTTCATGCTTCCAACCTACGACAACGCCATGCTTCACGCAGGACGCGCAAGAGAAGTAATCGAAACAACCCACTGGGCGGAAATAGAGGCAGTTTTCGGAGGAATCACAAAAAGCTACCACCTGCCCGCCTACCCCGTCCTAATCGCAATCCTGTCGCTTCTAAGCGGTTTGAACTGGGCAATGAGCATCAAACTAACCGCAATGATAATGAGCATCCTCTTCCCATTGGGCTTTTACTTTCTTGGAAAAGAAATAAGCGGCGGCAACTGGATGTCAGGAGTAGCAGCAGCGTTTCTTGCACTCAACGCAACGAACCTAATGACCTGGGGAACACGCACCACGCCGATAAGCCTCGGAGTAACGCTAATACCCTTCCTGTTGTACTTCGTCTTGAAAAAAAGGCTGGCAGCGGCACTGCTAATATCAATAATCCTTGCATTGACCCACCAACCATCCTTGTTAGCAGCAGTAAGCACGCTTTTCCTGTACACGGTGTTCAACACAATCTTAGTGAAAAAAGAAGAGTTTGAAAAACTCTTGAAAAAAGGAAAAATAACCGCAAAAAACACGATGAAGTCAATACAAAACATTTACAACAAACAAAAGTGGACTGCAAACTTCTCCGGCCTGACCCTCTTCTTCGTTTACATTGCCTGGCACATACGCCAAACCGGCCTTTCCTGCCTGAACTTCTCATGCCTTCCACAAGCAGACGCCAATGAATTCGGAAAAAGCATCGACCTTGCAGAACACTTCTTCAAACTCCCCCAAGCACCCGCAATCCTCGGAGTGCCCTGGTTGCTTTTAGACAAAAAAATAAACAACAACGCAAAAACACTGGTAATAGCCTGGCTTGTTGCAACCCTCCTGCTTGTAAAAAACGACGTTATATTCGAACTAATGGGAGGAAGCGGAGGAGTGTTCACCGAACGCTTCCTGACCTACTTGGACGAGGCAGCCGCAATCCTAGGCGGAATATTCATAGGCGGAGCATTCAAATTCTTCGCAGGAGAATGAATAAAACCTTGAAGAAAAACTCTAAAAAGAAAAAAAGCGCTAAAAAAACCAAAACGAAGAAGGCGGCCCAAAAGAAAAAAGCGCGCAAAACAAAAAAAATAATTCACAAAGCCAAGACAAAAACCAAAACTTCAAGAAAACCACGTAAAAAAATTGCAATAACCCCCAAGGTAAAAAAAGCCTTCAACACAATAGCCGACGATTGGAACAAAAAAAGAAAAACCCCGTCAAGCCCAACACAAATTTTCTTCAACTACCTCAACAAGTTTTACAAGGAAAACCTTTACGGCTTAAAAATACTGGACGCGGGATGCGGAAACGGAAGAAACATGTGGTACTTGCTGAAAAAAGCAAGAAACGTGTGCGTGTGGGGCATGGACACCTCGCCAAAAATGCTTTTAAACGCGCAAAAAAACCTCATCAAAAACAACGCCGGCCAATGCGCGTACTTGAAAAAAGCAAGCATTACAAACATGCCCTTACTTTCAAACTCTTTCAACGCGGTTTTCTGCCTTGCAGTGCTTCACCACCTGCAAACCAAACAAGACCGCATCAAAGCCTTCCTTGAAATAAACCGCGTTTTACACGCGCCGGGAATAGCATTCATAGCCGTCTGGAACAAAAAACCCCCGAAGCTGAAAAAACACAAAGGCAAAGACGCCTTGGTGCAGTGGAAAACCTCAAACGGAAAAAAAGCAGAACGCTTCTACCACTTCTTCACAGAAAACGAGCTAACAACCCTTGCAAAAAAAACGGGCTTCAAAAAAATAGAAGTATTCCATGAAAAAAACGGGAAAAAAACAAGCAAAAAAAACGCTGCAAACATTTGCATGGTGCTTCTGAAAACACGCTAAGGCAAAAGACGGTTCTCCCCGTCAACCCTGACAATCCTCGGCTTAAAACCCTCAACTTCAGAGTCGTCCAAAACACACCAAGACATTATTATTACAACGTCACCCGCTTTGCAAAGCCTTGCAGCAGCGCCATTAACGCAAATCTTCCTGCAACCGCGTTCAGCGGCAATAGCGTAAGTTTCAAAACGGCTTCCGTTTGAAACATTACCAACCAAAACCTTTTCATGCTCTAAGATTCCCGCAGCCTCCAAAAGACCCGCGTCAACGGTAATGCTCCCCTCGTAGTCAAGCGAACACGCCGTGACAGTCGCCCTGTGAATCTTCGACTTCAAAAAAAAACGTTTCACTTGTACTTCAACACCAAAAACTCGTGGCCTTTTTCAAAAGGATTCAAGTCAATTCTTTGAATTAATTCAAAACTTTGCGACAGCTCCCTGCGCACCCTGGCAAAAACCTCTGAAGGCTCTTGCGAAGAATCAATGCAAAAAGCCTTAACCGCAACAAGGGCAAAACCGCCTTTCTTCAAAAACATTTCCGCGTTGCGAACCAAAATCTCCGCTTGCTGAGAATCAGCAACATCCTCAAAAACAACATCCACTTTGCCATCAACATCCGCCTCATACTCTTGAGGCATCCTTGCATCTGCAAGCAACGGAAAAATATTTTCACGCACCTGGCACAAAGAAATCAAATTCTTCATCGACACGGGCGAAAACTCAACTGCAAAAACAACCCCTTTGCGCCCCAACACGTCGGAAACATGCGAAACCGTTGTTCCAGTTGACGCGCCCAAGTACAAGACTTTTACGCCGGGGGCAACAGGCATGACCTTCAAACCCTTGACAACTGCCGCGCCAAGCTTGCTTCTTGACGGCTCCCACAAACGGTACTCAACGCCTTTTTCAACAACACGCCTTTCGCCGTAAACGCCTTTGCCTTCAACCAAATTTTTGGTGGCAAGCCTACCGTTAACCCTGAAAACCCCGTCAAACAATTTTTCAACAGTCATTAATTCAAACTCGCAAAGTTTACAAAAAAAAGATAACAAGATCAAAGAACGAACAAATCCACTTGCGCGCAGCAAAAATTATAAGCGCTTGGATTTCACTGGCGTCCTTTTCATCTTCCTTAAAAAATGTTCCTGCCTAAGCAAAAAATTGTGTTGTGAAGCAATGGACTCAAACATAGTAGTACCCGTTGGAATATGCTTAAGCCTTTCCTTCAATGCAAGCCTTTTTTCTCTAAAGCGCTCCGAGGCATCTTTGCCACCCGAAGACGTTCTGGAAAAGCGGCGTATTCCGCCTCCCTGTCCGCGAGCGCCAACAACAGGCGAAAACTG
Organism: Candidatus Micrarchaeia archaeon; assembly: GCA_046753405.1. Lineage (GTDB taxonomy): Archaea > Micrarchaeota > Micrarchaeia > Norongarragalinales > CAINOH01 > JBHHTN01. The sequence continues at coordinate 19,812 of JBHHTN010000009.1, forward strand.
GTCACGCGTGAAGTCAAGACCGCTTCTTAAGCCTATAAGAAAGCCGCGTATTTTCCTGGTTCGCGCAACCCCCTTGCCATCAACCAAGCTTGCAAAGCCCTTGAGTTTACGCGCGTCCTCATTATGCATATATTTTTCATTTAAAGGTCGTTGAGTCCAACCTCTAAAAAGCCCTTCAGCATACCACTTTTGAAGAGTGCGCATATCCACTCCAATAGACCTTGCCACACTAGTAACTTTAATGCCTTTTCTGCCCGGGCCTTCTTTTTCCTCTGGATCGTGCCGCAGGCCAAAAAACACTTGACAAGCGCGTCTTCTCAAGGCATAATCAGAATGTTCTTCCACAAGATTATTAATTCTCTTAATAGACGCCTTGGCAGGAAGTTTCAAGAGCCGGTTCCCAAGCTCATGCATTTGCCGAGAAAGCCTTGAAATAGTAATAAGCAGGGTATCGTCGTTCATTCCATAAGCTTCCTTGTAAGCCCTAACCATCCTCGGCCGGTAAGCATCTTCTTCAAGAAAACGGTCTTCCCCGAGCCCTGCTTGCCGAAAATGACGCCGTGG
>JBHHTN010000010.1:0-20227 GCA_046753405.1 Candidatus Micrarchaeia archaeon
GCAAACAAAAAAACTCAAAACCATTTTTTATTTTTCAACTTTTTTTTTAAAAAGGAAAACGCGGGGAAATGTACAAAAAAACCCCGCGCCCCTTTTTCCTTTCTTTTTTTTTCCCACTTTCCCAGAATTCGCTGGAACTCGCCTTTTTTTTCAGGCTCCAGAAGAAATTTTACCTGCCTTCAACTTGTTGTCCCGCCAAAACTTGAACGGACTCAAAGACTTCTCAAACAAACGCACCGCGTACTTTTCATCACTCGGAAAAACGCTTTGAACAAAAACTTTAACGTCCTTCGCGTACTCTCCGTACTCCGCAAGCAAAGCCTTTTCATCAACCGGCGGGCTTACCGCTTTCGGCGCGTCGACTTTTTCAAGCTTGATGAAAACAATTTTGCCCTCCTCATTCAACTCAACCTCGGCTTCCGCTCCAGCCTCTTTTGGACAAAACTCTTTGGCGCGACCTTCAAAATTCAACCACTTCCCGTTCAAAAAAATTCCAGGGTCGTCCTGCCTTGCCCAATTAACCCCTTCAACTTTTCCCTTCAACTTCTCGCTCACTTTCTACCACCTTTGTTTTTCATAATCGCAACCGCACTTCCCGCTTAAAAACATTGTCTCGCACAAAGGGCAAAACTCCTGCGCTTCAACAAACGCTCCGGTCATTTTTCCAAAAACTTCTCCCACCATTTTTTCTTTTCAAAACCTTTTATTTCTTCAAAGCCTTTTTCTTCTTCTTACCGCGCTTTTTCGCTTTTTTCAAATCTTCATCAAAAAAACTTTCAGGACTTCTAAACGAAGAATGCCCAAGCTTTTCAACGACAAACGGCTCCCGAACAGGAAAACCGTAAAACTTTCTAACCCAAATCCAATAATTGCAAAAAAACTTTTTGACCATGTTCCTCCTCGCCATAGCGTGAACATGACCGTCGTTATACTTGGTCTTGCCGTCAACCTTAATTTTTTCAGGATGCAACTCGCGCAAACGCTTCCTCTCCGCATCATAAATTTCGCGGTACTTCGACCTCTGCTTGATGAAAGAATCCCCAATCAAAAAACCAAGAGTTTTAAGCCTGTTATTCCAATTCGACTTCTGCCCCTTCTTCCTCCTCTGCGCCCGCCCGTCGTCAACCGAGTAACCCGCGTAAGCCCACAACTTGCTGACAGTCGGAAAACGGTCTTTTTCATGCTCCTCGTTGCCGCCATTATAACAATCCCCAAGAAAACAAATCAAACGCGCCGAAGTCAAAACGCCAACGCCCTTGAATTTCGACAAGTAATTAACGTAAACCGGGTGCGTTGAAATCCTCGGCGAAAACCTCTTTTGAATTTCCGCTTCCAACGCCTTAAACTTCTTGCCGTACTTCGAGTTCTCCTCAATCAATTCAACTTCCTGCTCGCTCAACTTTCCTTCTTTAATTGCTTTTTCAAGCGCGGGCTTCAAAACCTTGTCGCTCACTTTTTCGCCAAACGCCTTTTCGCCTTCAAGCTTTTTTTCCTCAACCGCGTAGCCGAGGTCTTCGAGCCTTCGGTACAACAACTGCCTTGCACGGTTCATTTCAGCAAGACGAACCTTCTGCATATCCTCATAGGTGTCAACCAAATGGCGTATGTACTGCCATTCAAAATCCCTGTCTTTACTTTCAAACTCATTTTTCAAATCCATTTTTTTTTCTACCTCGCATATATTTTTTGGGTTACAAAACGTTTGTGGCTCGCAGAAGTAGTCTGGGCTACACTTTCATTATGGCTCGCATGAACTGTGTGGGTTACAAATCTCGCGTGGCTCGCAGTTGTAGTCTGGGTTACACGAAATACCTGGCTCGCATAAAGTCGTCGGGTTACAAGCTTTACTTGGCTCGCATGATTAACATGGGTTACACAAAAAACGTGGCTCGCAAACTCTTTATGGGTTACATCATTCATTTGGCTCGCATCTTCGACCTGGGTTACAAAACTTTTTTGGCTCGCAGGGTGGCGGCGGTTTACATTATAGGTGTGGCTCGCATTGTAATCATGGGTTACAAAACGACAATGGCTCGCAGGGTCATTTTGGGTTACACCATATGAATGGCTTAAAAACACTTTAAAAAAAACACCTCTCAAAAATAAACATAAAACCGCCCGTTCTCCTGCTTCAAAACACAATAAGAATTCAAATCCTGAAACTTTACAACGTCAACAATCTTCAAATCAGTAACGTCAATTCTCCGGCCGCGCAAAGTTGCTTCCCTGTCTTCGTGGTCGAAAAACTGAATTTCCTCAACGCCGCGCAAACCGCCAAAAACCATTTCCATTTTTTTTTAATCAACTCCTGTGAAAAACCAAAAGAAAAACTACTATAAAAACCTTCCCTTTTTGTGCCTTTAGCAACTTTCGGACTAAAGGTTTAAATACCCAAAAAACGTAACAAAAAAACGGTGATTAAAAACAAATGGGAGAAATGACCTCAATAAAAATACGCCCCGAACAACTCGAAAAATTCCGCTTGCTAAAAGCAAAACACGAAGCAAGACTCAAAAAAACACTCGGGCTTGCCGACCACGAGTTCTTCGACTACGTCCTCGAAACAATAGAAAAAAAACTGGGGTAGGAGAAATGGAATACAAACCAAACAAATGCTTCTCTTGTGAAAGCAAATCGGAGACAACCATCTGCCTTGCTTGTATAAAAAAATTCAACCGCCTAGTCCGAGAAGACATAACACGAAAATTAATCTGCCCTTATGGTTTGATAAGCCCGGGAAAAAGAGAGTCAATTCTTAAAGTTTTAAAAAACACCGAACGATACAATGCTTGGATTGCGTTCTTGCAAAAGATAGAAGACAAAATAAAAACAATGCCACACAATACTGAATTCCACCAAAAAGAAATTACTTTATCTTGCTCTAACCCTGCAGAAAATAGGGGTGAAAGCACCCGTGAAAATCTCGACTATTTATGTTGCACCGGCAAAATCCAAAAAATACGCTTTGGACTGGGGCGGGGCGGCCACATATTCTTAAAACGAGAAAAAGATGAAGAATGCCCTTATTTCGACTTGAAAACGTGGGGTTGCACATATAAATTCAACTCAGATTCCGAACCGCCCATTGTACGAAAAAATAAAAGCATCAAAGTAAAGCCTGTTTTCGAGTGGACTCATGAACGTAAATTTGAAGAGGAAGAATAAAAAATGACTGAACCAGAAACACAAAACAAAACCCTCGCCTTGCTCCTCGAAAAAGACGAACAAAAAAAAAACCAATTAACGCAAGAACTTGAAAAAAAAGACTTCCAAAACTTCAACTACGAAAAAAAACTCGCAGAAATAAAAAGCGAAGACAACGGAAAACGCATAAAATTCAAAGTTCAAATCCAAAGCATTTCAGACATAAAACAAGTTCCAATCCAAGCCTACTGGCAATGCATACACTGCGAACAACTACAAACAACCAACTACGACTTAAAAAAAGACTTTCCAATCCTCTTGCAAGAAAAAAAATGGCGACACCCCCCGCAAACATGCCAGTGCGGAAGAAAAGACTTCCATATGCACGACCGGCTTTACGCAAACTGCTACGCAATAGAAGCAATAGACCCACTTGCAAGCTTTGAAAACGAAAAAGAAATAAAAAAAAACAGGCACCCAAAAACAATTTACCTCATAACAGAAAAATTATTCGACTTCGCGCGAGGAGTAGTCGAACTCGTCGGCGACGTGGTCTTGCTCGGAAAACAAGAAGTAAAAAAACCCGCGATTTTAACGCAAACAATAAAGCCCCTAGACGAATACTTCGCCAACTACAAGCCAACGCAAGAAGACGAAAAAAAATTCAGCGAACACTTCAAAGCGGAAACCACCGAACAACTTGAAAACCTGCTTGAAAAAATAGACCGAACAATCGCACCGTTAATAGTTGGAAGAAGCAACGCGAAAACACTCGCGGCAATAGCCCAACACTCGCCCCTTTACCAAAACCACGAAGAACTCGGAATAATCCGCGTCATGTTCGCAGGAGACTCCAGATGCGGAAAAAGCGAAATAGGCCGCGACATAACAAAAAACCTATCGCCTTTAGGCGCGGAATACGTCATAGCCGAAACCGCAAGCCGAACCGGAATTTCCTATGCAATAGACGAAAGCGCAACAGGAGAAAAAATAATAAGATGGGGAGTCCTACCCCAATGCGACGGCGGCTTGGCCACGCTGGACGGCCTGCACTCATGGGACAAAGAAAGCATAATGCAACTGCGCGAAACGCTCGCACAAGGCTTGGTTCAAGTAACCCGCGTCCTAAAAGGACAAACAGACGCAAGAGTCCGATTAATAGGCATAACCAACTTGGACGAAAACGTTTTCATGTACGCAAACCGCTTCCTTGCAACAAAAGGAAGCCAAATACTAAACAACGTTGACAGAAACCGGTGGGATTGGATTTACGTCTTCGGAGAAGACGACATAAGCCACGAAAAAATAACCGAAAGCCATTCAAAACACGAACAAGGACACTTAAAACGCGCCATTCCGCAAGAAATTTGGCGAAAACACGTTGCATGGGCTTGGAACTTGAAACCCGAAAACCTGACGTTTCCAGAAGAATTCGAAAACGAAATAGGCAAAGACACAAACGCCTTGCTTGACAAATACAACCAATGCCAGTCAAAACCATTTTCAAACGAGTTCTACAAAAACTACCGGAAAATGGTTTTGGCCACGCACATTTTAACCCATTCCTTTGAAAACAACGAAATAAAGCCGTCCAACGCCATTCGGTGCTTTGTCGGCGGCTTTTTAGAAAAGTTGCTACTTGAAAACCTTGAATTCGGCGACGTAATGAGTTTGGAAGTTGAAAAAGACGAAGAAACCGAGAAAATAAAGACCGAACTGCTTTCAAGCAACAACTTGTGTTTGATTTTCAAGGAAGTGGTGCTAAACAACGTGAAAATACAAAAAACGGTTGTTGATAAATTCAAACTGCAAAAAAGCAATGTCTCCGACTACTTTTCAAAACTTGAGGGGTTGGGATTGATTGAAAAACGCAAAGGTGAATACACTTCAACGGTTTTGGGAATGAAATTATGGAAAAAGGCAAAGGTCGTTTTTGAAGGTTTGAAAGTATAACTTTTTCCAAGTTTTTAAGGAAAAATAGAGAAAAGTTGAAAACGGTTATATAACTTCATAACTCCCTTTTAAGTTATAACTTCGATATAACTTTTTCAAATTTTTAAGAAAAAATAGAGAAAAGTTGGAAAAAGTTATATAACTTCATAACTCCAAAATATAACTTTGAAAAAAATTTTGATTTTCGAAAAACGCTTGATTCTATTAAATATTAAGGAATTAGCCAATATAAAAAAAAAAAGTTATTAAGTTATATAACAAAGCGCAAACCCATAAAAAAAAAAAAAAAAAAAAAAAAAAAAAAAAAAAAAAACAAAGAAGCAATGAACGGCCTTTTTTTTAGAAACGGGGCGTGGAGAATGCTGTGTTTGGGCTTTTTTCAAATTTTGAAAAAAAAGGGGTGGCCACCCTCCTCCGGGTTTGTTATATAACTTAATAACTTTTCATGCTTTCAACGCTATACCGCTGAAATAAGGAAGGGGCTTTTGGTGTCAAAAAAATGGGTCAGAAGTACTGTAAAAAAGGCCACCGTTTTCAAGTTAATGAGAAAAAACAGCCTTTGCCCTGCCCTTTGTGCGCGGCGGAACTCAAATTTCGCGTGTCCCTTTCAAATCCACACCCGCAGAGCGTGAAACGTGGCTTTGTTTTAATTAGAACGCGGCGCGTGTTGCCTGCAACGCTGAAAAGGGGCGTGTTGAGGCTTCGGGTAAAGACGCCTAAAAAGCGGTTTAAACGGCGTAAGACGGCGTAAGCGTTGGTTTAGGCCGTTCGTGCCTTGTTTCCGTGTTTTTTCTTTGTTTTAGCGAGGGGGGTTATATTTATCTGTAGTACCCCCCCCTCGTCGTCACGTCGCCTCGTCGCCTCGTCACTACGTCACGGGTAGACGTGCCGTCGTGCTATGTTTGTTTATAACCCCTAATTTTTTCAAATAAGCATTGTCGTGAACACTTTGTTTTTTTTTTTCAAAGGCAGGGAAACTTGTTATCCATTAGCATGAGCTTTGCCTTTTTGAGAAACCAAGTGTTGCGAAAACCCCAAGTGATGGGGTTTATGCTTATGAGTGCCGAGGAGCTTTTTTTTTAAAAAAGCCGCCCATGACGGCCGGAAGAAATGAAGCCCGAAGTTTTTTTCTGGGCGGATGAACAAACGAACAAATCCTTTGCTTTGAGTTTTTTGAAAAAGCGAATGGACGTGGAATTTTCCGAACGCCGTTTCCCGTACTAACGAGTTTTGAAACGGATTTTTTATAAAAATAAAAAAAAGGTTCGGCCGTGCAAAACGATTATAATGTTTTTTGCCCCTCGACCCGAAACGCTCCAAGAAGCAAAGTAAGGATAGTAGTTTGAAAAAAAAACTAAAAAAAAGGTGAGGATTTGAATAATGGGTAAAAACGACAAATTGATTTTAGGGGGCGCGGTTTTGCTGATTGCGGCTTTCGCTTTTGGATTTCTAAAACTTCCAACAGCACCGGCGGCGATTCCGGGCGCGCCTTCTGTCGCGGCAGCAGAGTATTGCGCTACCGACGACGACGGGCTTGTAACCCTTGAAACGGCTGTGCGCAATCCTGAAAACAACGCGTTGGACTACAATGGCAACCCGCTTTACGCGGTTGACAGCGAAGGCAACGTTTTGACGACAGGAACCGCGGTTGCTGGAACAAGTTTGAGTTATGCAAGTTTGACTGTGCCTTGTGGAACGCAGGGAACGGTTTACGCGGCTGGCAACTCGACTTTTGAAAGTGGAAAAGCTGATTTCAGCGCGGACAAGGCGAGGACTTTTGTGAGCTTGTCTGGGTACGACGCGTCTGAACCTGTAGGTTTCATTCGTGATTCGGCACTTGCAAACATGAGTACGCTTGGCAACCCGGTTTACGACCCGACTTCTCAAACGCAGACCATTGGCGACGGCGGAAGCTTGACTTTTTACTTGGACATTCAAGTAAACGCTTCCAACTCCGGTTTTGGTGACAGCGAGGGAGACGGTGTTGTTGCAACAATTGACTTGACGAACAACGCGGTTATAACAGCGAATGATGTAACGCTGACTGGCCACGACTTCAGGAAAGTTGATTGTTCTGACCCCGTAGTTGCAAGGGCGGCCATTAACAACGATGCAGAAGTCTGCTATGTTGGAAGTGCGTTGACTTCTTCCGATGGCTTGGTGAGAATTTCCGCGAGTGCTCGTTGGAGCGCGGGAAATCCTGGCGCGAGCGACGACATGGAAATTTTCTTCGATGACTTGGTATGGTTCCAAGACACTGATGGAAGTTTGAGGAAGGACACGTTCAACGCGGCTGGAACGAATCAGGCTGTTGGACAAGTGGATTACACCATTGACGTGGCATAAGTTCTTTGAAAAATTTTTGGGGGTTTGATTTCCCCTTTTCCCTTTTTTTGGGAAAAGCAGTTTAGCAGTTTTTCAAAAGGAATTTTTGTGGTGGTAAAAAAAATGCGTCGTGGTGTTGCGCCGGCAGTTTGGCTGTTTGGCTTGTTGGTAGTTGCGGGAGTTGCTTATTTTGGTTTTGGCGTTGGAACGCAGAGCATTGTTGCGGCGTCGAATGTTCAGTTTGACGACGGAACGCAGAAGATTATTGCCGCGCTTGTTGTTGACAACCAAGATACTTCTACTTTTTTGAAGGCGCGGGATTTCAACGTTGGCGATAAAACTTTTTCGATGCAGAAGAGCATTAAAATTCGTACTACTCCTTTTGAACCTTTTTGTTTGGCGAATTTGAATTACAAGGAGAAAAAAGTTGGTTTTTGGCCTGTTGAAAAAACTTTTGCTTATTACGAGGTTGGCCAGTTTGAAAAGCACGTTCCTTATCGTCTTAGCGTTACGAAGATGAACGCGGAGGGAACTTTTGCCGAAGAAATTTTTCCTGAAAAAACAATTGACGTTGCGGCTTCCGCCGCGCCGAATGTGATTGCTGGTTGCGGCGACGGCGGGCAGGTTGTTGTCCGCAACCTCGGCGTTTTGGAGCAGGGAATTTTTTGCCCGACTTCGCCCGCGGTGATTGTGCAGAAAAGCGATGGCGAGTGGGAGGTTGCCTCGGCCATTTTTTTCCAGAATTCTTTGCAGGACATTCAGAACAATTGGGATAACATTTGGCCGTCTTTGGGCGACTCCAATTTTTTGACCGCGTTTTCTTCTGGGCAGAGGTATTTGTCCGCGCAGTATTTTGACGATTTGCCTTCGCCTGCTACTTACGACCAGCAGTGTCCGAGCGCGAAGTGCGACGTTAACTTGGCGCAAATTCAAGGCGGGCAGTTGAATTACGGTTTGAAGATTGGCGCGGGAAGCCCGTTTGTAACCTTTGAAGTTGACGGGGTTTGCGCGGACATGGTTGTCTTTGAAAAAAAGAAGGGAACGCCGCAACTTGCAATTGCCTTTGAAGGCGATTTGGTGACGCAGATGGACGTGACTCCTTTGCGGGTTACGGTTACGAACATTGGTTCGACTTCCGACGCCTTCCGTTTGCGGCCTTTCAGTCCTGACGGCTTGATGCAAAGCGCGGGGAGTTTTGACACCGCTGTTTTGCAGGTTGGCGATAGCGCGACAAAGGTTTTTCAAATCAAGGCTTTTTCCACTGATGGAAAAGCGCGGACTTCTGCCAACTTTTGCGTTGACGCTTACGCGGTTGGGAGTGGTGCGAAGGCCACGGGTTGCGATAGCATTGACATTCAAGCACCAGTTATGACTCCAAGTCCTTTGGATGAGTTTCTTGGCGGAACGCCTGTTCCTTCGCCGATTGTTACTCCCGCGCCGCAGGTTGTGACTACGACGTTCACGTCTTCAACGGCTACAAGTTCAAGCGGTCAGACTTACATTATTTGCCCGGGGGGAGTTTTGGAAGGTCTGCTCGGAACAACAGGCAAAGTATTGGAAAATGAAAGCGAGTGCACTGACTTGAACTTGTTGTATGACAGCCCGTTGCTTTTGTTGTTGCTTGGCGCGGGAATTGTTTTCATAGTGTATTATTCGTTTGGGAGAAGGAAAAAATGACAAAAAATATTCTTAATGGGTTTACAAAACCGGCTAGTTTGATTAAAGTAGCGGTAGGTTTTGTTATTGCGTGGTTTATTTTCGTGGTGGTTTTGAAGCCTCCAAGCGTTGCGGGTTGTGCGAGTCAAAGCGACCTTATAATAGCTGAAAATAATTATGTGGCGTGTCAAAACGAACTGGATAATCAGTATATAACTTTTAGGTCTTGTATTGACAAACAGTCTTGTTTCGAACATGGGTGGTCGCGTTATTTAACAAAAGTAGATACGGATCTCAATAGATATTTCTATAACCTCAATTCGTTGAGAAACGCGATGAGTGTTGATAGGACAAATAGCATAAACGAACTTAATAGTTGTAGGGTGTGAAAATGAGGAAAGGAATAGCCGCGCCAGTTCTTTTGTTGGGCTTGATGTTTGTTGCGGGCGCGGGCTTCGTGTTTTTCAGCAATCCCGCGCTTCGTTTAAGCGTTGTTCCTCCAACAACATTGAGTTCGCAATTGTACGCGGACTCGCCGCAAACAAGGGGCGGCTTGGCTTTGCCGCCTCGCGCCGACGACTACGACTTGGATTACACTGGAAGCTTTATTTCCGCGCCTCCGCGCGAGCAAGACGGCGGGTTTACTGGTGGTTGGGTTGTCAATGGAATTCAGGGAACCGAAAGCGTTGTTTCCGGCCACCAAGATTGGAATAGTGCTGGGGGGAACACTTATGGTTTCAGGGTTAAAGACGACAATCCGCGCATTGTTTTGTCAAAGCTTTTTTGCCAATTGGACAATACTGAGTTGTTGATGGCGCAGACTTTCGCGGGTGGAAAAGTTATCACGCAAAGCGATTTGAACGCGCCTTTGAAAAGGTTTTGCGTTTCTGTTCCGGCCGTTGTGACCGATGCGAATTCGCAACAGAGTTATCGCGATGCTTCGCTTTACTGGAAGCTTGCGCGCAATGAGGCGGTGACTGTTCCTGCTTCAACTACTTACACTTTGTTTTGGGTTTCTGACCAAGAGCCGCAGGTTGCTTTCAGGTGTTCTGCTAATTTTGGCTATGACGCGGAGGAAAGCGTTTGCGTTCCATCTAATGCCTTTGCTTATTTTTGCGAGGCGGGGCAGTTTGTTGATGGCAGGTGCGTTGTTCAACCAGAAATTTTTTGCCCGCTGAACACGGAGTACGACGCCTCGGCCAACTTGTGCAAGGCGACTTCCGCGATTATTGACTGTGGCGCAAGCGGTGTTTCTGGCGCGGTTTGGAACAACGAGAGGCAGGTTTGCGTTTACGTTCCTCCGACGCAGACTATTTGCACGCAAGGCGATTTTGACGCGGTGAGCGGAACTTGCAACGTTGAAGGGAGGTTGCAAACGGTTTGCACGCAAGGCGGTTCTTGGAGTCAAGCAGAGCAGGCGTGCATTAAAAATTTGGAGCCTGAAGTTCGTGTTCCCGCGACGAATTTTGATTGTTCGGATTACGATACCATGACCGCGCCTGCAAGTTACAATTCTTCAACAGGCTTGTGTGACGTGGTTCCTGACTTGTCGCCTTCGAAAATAGCGGAGATTAAAACTGTTAAAGTAGAGGTTGTTCCTTTGTGGGTTTGGGTCGGCTTCGGCGGCTTGGTTGCCGGCTTGGGTTTGTTGATTGTAAGCGGAAGGTTGAAAATTTGAAATGGTTAATGAAAGTTTGAATGAAACGGTTGCGAGTATGCCGACTGTTTCGGCGGAGCAGTTGGTTCAGCAGGCAAGCGAAAGCCCGGTGGGAAATTGGTGGGCGGACTTGGCGGGGGGAATTGGCAATTTCCTCGCTGATTTTTTGAGGCAGTTTGGCTTGGACATTCACGACGTTGGCGCGTTGGTTTTGGTTGTTGTCTTGGTTAGTTTTTATTTGAGGCTTGATTCGATTTCGAGTTTGATTAAGGCGGCGTTGTTGTTGCTTGCGGTTTTTTTCGCGGCTAAGGCTTTGGGGTGGATTACGATTTGAGAATTGATTTTGACAAGTTTTGGAAGGTTGCTTTGGCGTTCGTCATAACGGTTACGGCGTTTGTAATGCTTGCAGAGGGGATTAAAACGCAGTTGCCGCAACTTGAGTGGTGGCAGTATGTTGGCGGCGGCTTGGTTTTATTGGTTTTAATTAAGCCTTTGGTGTCAAAAAAGAAGTGAGGGCTCCGGCTTACTGCGTTCAGTGCGGTAATTTGATGGGTTTGATTAGAAACACGAGGAAGTTGTTGTGCGCGGGGTGCGGTCATGAGGAGGTTTTTTGAAAAATGAAAAAAGGAGTTTCGGCGTTGGGTTTTCTTGCTTTGGCAAGCCCTGTTACCTTGATTATAATCGGCGTTGCCTTGTTCATCGCGGTTTTCGGCGGTTTGGGGCTGTTGAACGGCATCACAAGCCTTTTTGGAATTGACATTATTTCGGGAACGCTTGCCGCGATTACGCGGCCTGTTGCAATGATTCTGGCCTTGTTTTTGGTTTACACTCTTTTGACTCGTATGGTTTTGCCGAAGTCAAAGCCCGTTGCGCCGGCGGTTCTCGCGCTTTTTTTGGCGTCAATTGTTTTCTTGTTGAACTACGGGGTTACGGGCAACTTGTTTTCAACGGTTGCGGGTTCGACTGCGCCGGTTGTTACAACGCAGGATTTTGCAACGGCGGTTTTGGGTTCGGCTGTTGGCGGAATACTGGTTTTTTTCTTGACTAGAGCGAGGTGATTTGTTGGCCAGAAAAAGAAAGAAAGCGAGGAAGAAGAGAAGAAGGTAAATTTGTTTTTTGAGTACAAACGCCCGGTGGGCATTTAAAAAAAAAGAGTTGGTTTGAATAATGGGTAAGCCGTTAACTTACGGAATTGGAACGTTTGCCTTGCTGGCTCCGGCGGTCATTGTGCCTGCTGTTGCAACGGTTCCTTACGCCGCAGTGGTTTTGGGACTTGCGCTGGCAGTGGTTGCATTGAAGTCTTTGACACCGATTAAAATGCCGAAGACTTTGGATGACGTTATAAAGTACGTTGTGGGCGCGGGCGCGTTATTAGTAGGCGTTTCAATTACTGGTTTGATAACGCTGGTTGCCGACCAAGCGACTATGGGCGCGGTTCTTTCGGGAGTCGGAGTCGTTGCAGGTTTGGCTACAACGGTTTTTGGAATAAAAAAATAGGTTTTTCCAAGAAAACAAAAAGTTTTTTTTATGGCGGGCGTTTTGTTTTTTAACCCGTTAAACATTTTTTTTTAGGAGTGGTTTTTTGGTTGTGGGCGTTCAAGATAGGATTGAAGCAGCACTGACGCGGAAGGAGACTAAGATTAGCTTGGGCTTTACGCTTTTGGCGGTTATTGCAAGCTATTTTTTCTTGACTTACTTGAACACGTTGAACCCCGCGGACTTGTATTCCAGTGTTAATTTTCCGTTTATAATTCTTGTTTTAATTGGCTTGGTTGCAACGTGGCTTGGCGGCAGGAAAATTCCCTTGCGCGTTTTTACGTTTGGCGACCCGCAGGACAAGGTTGCGGGTTTGCCGCGGCCGTTTTTTTCAGCTTTGGCTGGTGGCGCAACATTCTTTTTCTTGGGTTACTTGAGAATCCTAAAGCCGTTTTCGGTTATTGCCCCGTTAGAAGACGAATTGTTTGTCTTGATTACTTTTGGAAGTGGTTTGGTTGAAGAGCTTGTTTTTACTGGATTTATTTTTCCGACTCTTGCAATTTTAATGTGGAGCTTGGGCTTGATTCCGGCTTTGCTTTTGTTCAGTTTTTTCGCGTTTGTCGGCTTTATTCCTCTTAACTTTTTCTTTTTGTTCATCATTGTGGGGGGTTTGTTGTACGTTTTGCAAACCAAGAAGCCCGATTTGGCGGTTAACAAAAACTGGGTTTTGGCGATTTTGGCGGCAATGGTTTTCACGGGGCTTTTGTTTGTTTCCTCACATGAGCGGGTTAACATTGGAAGTTTTGACCGCGCCACCGCAGAGTTCACGTTTTCAGTTGTCGCGGTTTCGCTTGCGCTTTTGACTGGAAGCATTGCGGGAAGCGTTGTTTTGCACGTTGCAAATAATTCTCTCGCCTATTATTGTGAGGAGGCGTTAAAGGCAAAGTTGCCGTGTACTCCCCCAGAACTTTGGTGGCTTCCAATAGGGCTTGTCTTCATTTTGATTTTCATTTACAGTTTTTTGGTTAAAAAATGGGCGGTTCCAAGAGGGGTTTCAAGTTGAAAGAAGAAATTGAAAAAGTTGCGAAAACGTTTTTTTGGACGCTTGTGTTTTTCCTTTTATTTTCAAGTTTTGCAAAAGCGGCCTGCTTTGAAGACGCGAATTTCAAGGTTTGTTCAGACCGCGAGGTTTACGGCTGTTTTCCGGGCGAAAACGTCGAGTTGTACTTGAATGTTTCAAACAAGCTGGGTTCAAAGCAAGGCGTTAACTTGTCTGCAATTGTTCACGCGTCAAGCGATTTAGGCGTTTCGTTGAAAAACATTGAGTTGTGGGAAAACGTTTCGCACAGCGTTTGGATTGAAAACTGGACGTGTGTGCCGGAGGCGTACAACTGCTTTAATACTCCCGTGCAAGGGGAAAAATGGTTTTTTGAGTGGGAGGATTCAAAAAAGTTTTTGATTGACAAGCCGAAAAAAAAGCGTTTTGACTCTGGTGAAATAAACGTCGGGAAGAAGGAAACGAAGAATTTCAGGTTCACGGTTACTTGTCCTGACGAGTTCAACAAAATTGTTAAGTGGGATGCTTCGGTTTTTCACGGTTTTGGCAACACGACTCTTGACCCTTGGTTTGACACGAATTGGTACAACCACCGCGATGTTAATATTACCGAGTTTACTGGGAACGCGCAGAGCGCGCAACCTGTTCGGGTTAATGTTACGAGTTTGTGGCTTGACCAAAGCGTTTGCACTGAAATACGGGTTACGAATTCTTCGCGGGTTGCGGGAACGTCTGCTGTTAACTACGAAATTTTGAGTGCGGCCGGGGAAGGGGCGGCGCAAGGCTCGCAGTATTGTGAAATTGTTTTTTTGGCGAATGCGTCTGCTGATGAAAGCGTTAATTACTCGGTTTACTACAACAACTCGGCGGCTTCGGACGGTTCAAGCAATTTGTCTTACAACAACAACGCTTCGGATTTGAATGAGTTGGCTTCGGAGGCGGAGACGTGGTTTGAAAACTCGTCTGGAGCGCGGAACGCGACGAATGCTAATTTCACTTTGGTTTTTACTAATATGTCGGGGGCAAGAAGCATTCAAAACACTTATGACAAATCAATTAATTTCGGGCATCAGTCAAATGGGCACGAGTTTGCACAGGTTTTCCAGTTTGCAACGCCGCGAGTTGTTGATTCGATAACAGTTAACATAAGCAGGGGAAACGGAGTGACGCCAACAGACAATGTTTACGTTTCAATAGAGGGGGCTAACGCGAGTGGCGCGCCGAACGGAACGGTTTACGTTGCAACCCTTATGTCTGCTGATAATGCCGGGGGTTACCCAACGTCGCCCAAGATTTTCAATGTTTCCCCCGTAGCTTTGCCCGCCGACGTAAACTTCACGCTTGTCTTGAATCGTTCTGGTGCAAGCGGAAACGCGTCTCAAGGTCCAGATTGGCTTTACGAGTTTTCTCTTAACGACACGTCAACAACAACGACGAGTGCAAGCGGGGTTACGACTTACGGCTTGTGGCAGAATTCATCTACTACTTGGGATGTTTTTTCGCAAGCTCAAATGCAGTTTCAAATGAACAGTTCCACTGGTTTGAACGCGGTTTCGCCGTTGATTAATTCTACTAATGACTCTGGAACTTTGGATTTTGCTGTTTACCGAAATACGAGTCATACTGAGTTGCGCGGCGCGGGAACGGATTTCGGGCAGTCAACGACTTACGCGCATTCAACTTCTACTCTGGTTGCCGCGTTTAACACTACCACGCCTGCAACGGATACTTACGTTGGTTTTAGTTCTCCGAGTTACGCGGGTTTTTACCGTCGTTCTGATACAACTGGCGCGGATGCTTTTAACTGCGTTGGGACTAATTCAACTTCGACTTATGTTTCAAGCAATTTTACTTTGTCGAATGCGATTACTTCCAACAACACTTACCGCGTTAAAATGCTTTTCAACAAGGTTGAATGCTGGTTTAACGGGCAGTTGGTTGGAGAAATTGAAGTTCAAGGAATGGGCGCGTCGAGCATTTACTTGAACGCGCAGGGCGCGACCAACGCGAACATTACAAGCGCGGTTGTGGAAAATGTTTTGCCTTCCAATGCGCGGGTTTCCGTTTTTGCGAACGGAAGCGGGTTTTACACTTACAACACGTCTGCCGATGACGCGTTTGATGACAGTGTTCTTTCGGATGTTTTTGAAAGCAACGCGACCGCGACTACGAGCGGTGCCGCAGTTTATTGGAACACTGCAAGCGGCGCGTTTGTAACGCACAAGTTCCGCGCGCCGAGCGGTTGGAACTTTACGGCTGACGGGAATTCCTTGAAGGCGTATTGCAATTTGCCCGCGGCGGGTTCCTGTAATGTCTCGGTTTCAAGTAATGGCACTGATTGGACGGAAGTCTATTCAGAGCAGGGTTTGGGGACGCACACTTCCACGGATTCGTTGGACAACTTGGTGTTGTCTTCCCCTGTTTTGTTTGTTCGCGCGAATTTTAGTGACACAAACACGTTGTATTTGTATGGCGACAACAGGCCTGCGTTTGCGTTCAGCGCGTTGTTGGAGAACGCGTCTGCTGTTGGCTTGCCGGTAATAGTCAACGGTTCGAATCATTTAAGCATTTATTACTCGTCGCATTCAAGCAACGCGTCGAACGCAACGGTTGGAAGAAGAGAGCATTATTTCACGGTTAACTCGCAGGGCGCGGAAGTTTCCCAGCCTTCAATTGCAAGCATTAATTTGACGGCTCCGTCGAATGACTCGAGTTTTTCCCCGCCGTTGAATTTGACTTGGAGCGTGAACGGCACGAATTCAAGTTACGACTGCTTGTACACCATTAACTCAACCAACTTTTCGTACGGCGGGGTTTCAAACAATTCCGCGAATACTACGACGCATCAAACTTATTTGGCGGCGGGAACGCATGAGGCAAATGTTACTTGCAATGCAACGGATTCCTATGGAACAACGGTTACGGCTCAAAGCAACAGCGTTTTTTTCAACTTGGAAAACGACGTTTCCGCTTTTACCATTTACTCTCCTGTGAACGATTCAACTTTGAACACGCCGGTTACCTCGAATTTTTCGGTTGAGGGAATGAACGCGTCTTACAATTGCAATTACACGTTGGACTCGCAGAATTTTTCAGTTGGAATAGTCAACAACAACACGTTTAGTTCTGCAAGCTTGGATTTGAGCGAGGGAACGCATTACGTTAATTACACTTGTAATTCAACTTGGTACGGTTTGAACTCGACTTTGACAAGCAGCACAATGCAGTTTCAGGTTTCTGGCCAGACCGGCGGCAGCGGTGGCGGCGGCGGTTTGCCTGCTACTCCGACTCCGACGGCAGAACCCGAAGAAGACGAGGAAAAAGACGCGGAAGCTAAAGTGGTTTCGTGGGTTGACGTTAAGTTTAAAGAGCTTGACGAGTTTTTACGGGGCAGTTCTGGCGGGGTTCCGCACGCGATTTATTCTTTTGTTTTGCTTGGCATTGGCTGGGCGATTACGCGGAAGGAGACCAAAGACAGTTTTGGAAGGAGTTTTGCTAAAGGTTCGCCGTTGTCCAACGTGTTTTTGTTTTTAATGGTTTTTGTTGCAATTTGGTATGTCAGCGTTTTTTACATGGTTCCGGTTGGTGTTTTGAAGTGAAACGGTTTTTCGCGGTTTTTTTTCTTCTTTTTTTTTTCACTGGCTTTGTTTTAGCCGTTGAACGCGGCGCGTCTTGGGACAGGGTTTGCAACGCCACTCATTGCACGCTGACAACTTATTCCGCGCCAGTTAACTTGAAGAACGCAAGCGGGCAGTATGTTCCTTTTACTGACGCGGTTAATTTTTCTTGGAGTGGCGGGTTGAACGGCGGGCTTAACTTGTCTTGGAACCAGTCTTACGTTTTGTTGAAGCCGTTTGTTATTTACAACGGGGTTTACCGCGATTTGTCGCAAGTTAAAAGCGCGTTTCCAAGCGTTAACTTTAAAGAACGCGTTGACAAAAAGCGCGGGAGTTACAAGTGGGCTTTGAATTTTACGGGTATTCCTGATTCCGTTAAGAACAACGTTGATTTCATTGGCTTGGATTTGGTTGAAGCCAAAGGGGTTTCTTGGAGCGACGTGCGTCTTGAGCGAAGTTTAACTCGCTTGGTTGTTCATGATGTAATTGAGTTGAATTACGGGGACTTGATTCAAACGGGTTTCACGTTGACTTTTACTAACAAAACGCGTTTGTTGATTGGCAATGTTTCGGGGAAAAACAGTTTATGGCTTGACCCAACAACAAGCCAATACAATTTAATGACGAGCGGCGCAAGCGGAAGGCTTTCTGATAGTAACGGCGTTTCGTGCCCCACTTCCGCAAGCGCGATAGACACAAACACCGCGCAGAAGTGGCAGGTGGGGGATAATTACATTTTTATGGTTCCCACATACGACGTGTTCAGGACATATTACAGTTTTAACACGTCGGACATTCCAGACGACGACACGATTGACAACGCGAATTTAACTGTGGATGTTGACACCGCGGGAGACGACAACTCTTACATTTACGGGAACGGTTACTGGGGAGACACGCTGGAAACCGCGGATTGGGGGATAGGCACCACGAACAACACAAACGGAATGATAACTACGACCAGTACTGGAACAAAAACAATTGATTTGGACACGAGTTTCGTGAATAAAACGGGGTACACGCAACTTGAAATTATGTCTGCTGACGAAGAGTGCGGCTCTTTAGAAAACGTTGCGGGGTTTACGGCGGTTGATACCTTTACGCCTTATTTGAATATTACTTATTCAACCGCTGGTGGCGGCGATAATGCGCCGACCATCACTTTGAACGCGCCTGCCGACACCTTCAATTCTTCTGGTTCGACGTTGGACTTTAATGGCACGCCACAGGACGACATCAACGCGACCAACGTTTCGTTGTACACGAATTTCAGCGGTTGGACTGCAAACCAGACGAACAACACGCCGTACAACAACACGCTGACTAATTTTGAGGTCACTGGCATTTCGGACGGCGCGTATTTGTGGAATTTGCAGGTTTGTGACAACGCGACGGGAACGCAGTGTGCTTTTGCAACTTCGAACAGAACCGTTACGATTGACACCACGCTTCCTTCGAGTTTTAGTTTTGTTTCTCCAACAGACTCTAACAACTCGTTTGTTTCAAGAAACTATTATTATGTGAATGCGACGTTTACTGAAACCAACCCGCATAGTTGTCTTCTTGAAGTTGGTGGCGCGAATGTTTCAATGACTTTAACCGCGAATTCTTACTGTGAGTTGAACAGGACTTCGCAAGCGGACGGAGAATACAATTTTCGGGTTTACTTGAATGATAGCGCGGGAAACTGGGGCGCAAGCAACTTAAGGCGGGTTACTCTTGATACAACTATTCCAAACACAATAGCTTATGTCTCTCCGACGGAGGCGGACAGCGCGTTTCTGTCTCAAAATTATTATTACGTAAACGTTACTTTTTCAGAGACGAATCCAGATTCTTGCTGGCTTGAAGTCGGCGGTTCAAACGTTAGCATGACGCGAAGCGGAACGAACTGCTTTATAAACAGAACCAGTCAAAGTGACGGTGTTTACTCTTATAAGGTGTATGTAAACGACTCCGCGAACAACTTTAACGCCTCGGCTTCAAGAAGTTTGACGCTGGATACCACGAATCCGAGTTTGTCTTTTGTTTCGCCTACTGAAAGCGACAACGCTTTTGTTGCAAGGAATTATTTCACAGTCAACGCGTCGCTTACTGAAACCAACGTTGCTTTGTGCGTTGTTGAACTTGACGATTCCAATACAACCATTTCTCCAACAGGGGGCGCGTATTGCTTGTACAATGCCACCTCGCAGTCTGATTCCGCGCATACTTATACCATGTACGCAAACGATTCTGCGGGCAATTGGGGAGGAACAGCGCAGAGAACGGTTACGGTTGACACCACCATTCCAAACAACATTGCGTACGTTTCGCCTACCGACGACAGCAATGATTTTGTTGCTCGAAACTACTATTACGTCAACGTTACCTTTGATGAAACTAATTCGGACACCTGCTGGCTGGAGGTTGGGGGAAGCAACGTTTCAATGACAAGAAGCGGTACAAACTGCTACGTCAACCGAACTGGTCAGAGCGATGGGGCTTACGCTTTCAGGGTTTATGTGAACGACTCGGCAAACAATTTCAACGCAAGTGCGTCGCGAACTGTTACGCTGGACACCACCAACCCGTCTTTAAGTTACGTTTCTCCAACAGAGTCTGACAACGCTTGGGTTTCAAGGGATTATTTCACTGTTAACGCGACTTTGACTGAAACCAACCAGGAGCTTTGTGTTGCCGAAGTTAATTCTACCAACACAACTGTTTCTGTAACTGGAAGCGCGTATTGCATTCACAACGCTACCGGGCAAGCCGAGGGGGCGCATACTTACAGAATATACGCGAATGACTCGGCAGGCAACTGGGGCGGCGAAGCCCAAAGAACAGTTAACATTGACACGGTTCCGCCGACTGATTTTTCTTATGTTTCCCCAACGGACTCGAACAATTCGTTCAACAACCGCAATTATTATTTTGTTAATTCTACTTTCACCGAATTGAATCCCAGTGCCTGCCTTTTGGAAGTTGGGGGTTCAAACGTTTCAATGACCTTGCAAGGCACGAGTTACTGTTTTGTGAACCGCACAGGCCAAAGTGATGGAAACTACTCGTACCGCGTTTACTTGAATGATTCTGCGAACAACTGGAACGCTTCTTTCAACCAGACAATTGTTTTGGACACTTCGATTCCGCAAATAAGCCTTGTCGCGCCTTCTCCTGCAAACAATTCATATCAGCCCGCGAATTATATTTTTGTAAACGCTTCTTTTACCGAGACAAACCCGCACACTTGTACTCTTTCTTGGAACGCCGTTAATGAAACTGCAACCAACTCCGGGGGAACTTGCAATTTGAACAAGACGAGCCTTGCAGACGGCAATTACTCTTTTGTAATGTATT
>JBHHTN010000011.1:0-19889 GCA_046753405.1 Candidatus Micrarchaeia archaeon
AAACGCGATTTTTTTCCCAGTCTTTTTTGAAAGCTCGTTGGACCTTTCAACAACCGCCTGTATTGCCTCGAAGTTCGCCAAAGGCTCGCCGCCTTGAAATTCTATTACCAAGCTTTTAGACGGAGCCTGAAAAACGAAGTCAACTGCCTTGCAAGCGGTTTTGGCATCCATGTCCAAACCGTTCTTGTCCATTGAAACGGACTTGGCATGGCAGTAAATGCAATTGTGGTCGCAACGAAGGGTAACTGCAATAATGTGAAGCGTGACTCCCCGCGCAATATACCCAAAACGCGTTCTCGTGCGCTGCACGATGCTTTGGCAATTGTTTTTAGTCAAAAGCACTCCGTGCGATTCAAGCTTTTTAAACAAAGGCGTTTCGGGAAACACTTCCCCCGCCCTAAGGCGGCCGTACTCCTCGTCGTCCAAAACAGTCCAACTGCCGTTTTCAGTGCACAAAACATTCTTGCCGCTTTTCAGCTTTTTGTGCCAAAAGTGGTTGAAAGCAAATTCGTCTTCCAAAAGTTTTTTTTGCCCCTCTTCATTGTTTTACTTCAAACGGTTTTTTCGCGGGTTTTTGCAAGAACGTAGTTTGCAAACTCGCGGCCAAGTGCCTCCAACTGCACATCTTCCTTCGGCTCTAAAAACGCGTCAACTCCTTTCTTTGATTTTTCAAGACGGACAGTGCAAGACGCGGAGTAATCCCGCGCCGCTTCCTCAACGCTTTTACTCCCGTAAATCGAAGATGCAAAACTAACGCGAACCCTGTTTTTCTTTTTGTCAACGACAATGCCTGCTTGTCTCAAAAAACCAAACCACGCCCCAACTTCCTTTTAAGGCCTTTTGTCCTCGGTCCAAGGCTTTGCAATATCTTCTGGGTCCGCCTTGAAGGAACTTTTCCTCCCTTTTTTCTCTTTCGAAGAAACAGCGTCCGGCTTTTGCATGTTTGCAAACAAAGCCGCGCGAAGAATGGCCTCCCGCACGGGCTTGTTGTTTGCAGCTTGAATGGAGTAAACCGCGCAATTAAGCAGCTCGTCGCTGAAATTTTCGCAAAGCTTTTCAAGAACTTGACGCGACGTTCCGTTTTTGCTTTTCACTTCAACGACTATTTCCTTGTCAAGAGAGTTTCCCCCGACCCAGAAATACCCTTTATCTAAAAGAGCGTAGGCAGCCGACAAAACCACGCTTACCGGGTAAACCCGCGGGTTAACGCGCACAATTGCGCAGTTTTCCTGAAACGAAACACTCGAAGAAAAAGCCATAAAGCACTCAAAACCCGCGTTCTTTATTTTGAGAGTATTTAAACAGTAGGAAGATAAAAGTGTTTTGTGCACCGCGCCTAAGGCTGCTTGAAAAAGCGTTTTAGTTGAAATACGTTTGCGGACCAAGCCATTTTTCATCTTTTGAAAGCTTGTTTTTTTCAATTGTTCGCTTCCACCAGTCCTTTAACAGCTCTCGATGGCTTTCAAGTACTGCCTTTTCAGTTGAAGACAAGTCAAAATTGTCGCCTTCATCGTTTTCAAAGTCAAAAAGGCGCTCCGAAAAATTTCCGGAAGACAAAAGCACGGGTTCGAACAAGTCCGGCGGAAGCACGTTGTCAGGCCAAGTCTCAAGCCAGTAGAAGTATTTTCGTTCTTTGGTTGCAATTGCAAACCTGACAAACGCGGTTTTGTTGGTTACTTGAAACATGGCCGAGTGAACAACTCCCTTCGGCGCGTCTTCCTCTTCCCGTGCGATAAGCGCAAGCCTGCTTTTGCCTTGGGCTTGATGATTAATTGGAATGCCAAGCACATCCAGCACAGTCGGAAAAACGTCGACAAGTTCGGTCAAATGCGTTATCCTCCCGGGAGTCGCGTTCGGAGCGTAAAAAACAAGCGACATTTGCAAAACGCTGTTTCTGAGAACGGAGTGGCCAATGTTCGGCCAAAGCTTGTTTTCCTTGAAGGTTTCCCCGTGGTCCGAAAGAAAAATTATAACCGAGTCTTCAAACAAGCCTTTTTCTTCGAGGAAATCAAGAAAGCGCCCGATTTTTTTGTCTGCGTTGAAAATCCGGTCATCATACAAGTCAATTACGTAACTTGTGTCTTCATTGGTTGCATTAAGGTAATGCGTGTTGTCGCACTCTTCAATTACGTTTACTAACGGCTTGTAGCTCAAATTCGCAAAAACATTCTCGTCTCCTTCTTCCGGCAAATAAGGGCAGTGCGTGTCAAAACCGTGAATAAACAAGAAGAATTTTTCCCTGTTTTTTTCTTCAAGCCACTCAATCGCCCCGGTAATGCTTCGATTTATGGGCATGTGGGCAAAATGCCCGTTGTTGTTGTCGTCGTAAATGTCAAAACCTTGCGCGTGCCCGAACTCTGCAACCATGTGAAGGCCTCCCACAAAGCCGGCGGTTTCATACCCGTATTTTTTCAGTATTTCCGCAAGCGTAACCTCGGAATCCAAGTAGCGCCTGCTTGGCAAAATCAGGCCGTGGGATTGAGGGTACCTGGAAGTAAACAAACTCGCGTAATTCGGCGCAGTCCACGCGCTCTGCGAGTACGCGTTTTCAAACAAAACGCTTTTTTTCGCAAAAGCGTCAATGTTCAAAGAGGTATTCCGATGATAGCCGTACGCTCCCAAATGGTCGGCTCTCAAGCTGTCCAAGGCTATGATGACAACGTTGCAGTCATTGCAAAAGGCATTTTCTGCAGCACTGAAATAAACAGCGCCTTTCAAAGGCAAAGTCTGGTTTGCGATTGAAACTTTTTGGGAAAAATCCTGCGGCGTTTGGAATAAAGCCACGGCAACCAAAAGCGCCAAGAAAAGCAAGACAAGCACGCGCACGGCAAGACTTGAAAGATTTTTTTTCAACCTTGAAACTTCAACACCCTAATTTAAGATATTATAAGCAAAACATAGCTAAAATAAAATAACACTGCGAAGCATAGTTTTTCAAAAATGGCTTTTTTTTCCGTGCAAATCGCGTGGCTCGGCATCGCCCTTACATCAGCTTTGCTTTTGTTTTTTTCGTGGAAAAATAGGAAAACAATCAAGCAAACCGTTAACCTTGACAAAAAAAGCGCGCTTTTGCTTCTTGTTGTCTTATCGCTAACCTTTTCAGTTCAAATGTTCCTGCCCTCGCACCACCGCATGTACGTTGACGAGCCTTGGTACATGGAAACTGCCAAAAACATTGCCTCAAAAGGCCTGGCAGTAACCTGCACCTTAAATGGCTTTGAACAAGAAAGCTGCCAATCCTACAGAAAAATGCAAGGCTGGCCTTTTTTCCTCGCAATTTCATTCACGCTTTTCGAAAGCTCGGATGCAACCGCTTTTGCAACAAGCGCGGTTTTAAGCACCCTTGCAATTGCAATTGTTTTCCTCATAACAAGAACGCTTTTTCAAAGAAACGACCTTGCAACAATGGCAAGCTTGATTTTCGCATTTGACCCAACAAGGCTTTACTGGGGCGCTTCGGCGGAAACAAACGCGCCTGCGATTACCTTTGCCTTGCTTGCAGTTCTTGCAGCAGTGATTGTATACAAAACAGGCGGCAAAAAGCAAAGTAGCTTGCTGCCCGCTTTCCTTTGCACCTTGATTTTGGCCGCATCAACGCGCGCCGAATACGTCTTGCTTGCACTGCCCCTTGCGCCTTTGCTTAAAGCCCCTTCAAACGAAGAAACCGCCTACGTGCTTTTAATAATCGCGATTTTGGGAGCAGCAACGCTTGCGCCCCAGCTTTCAGCGTTTTATGAAAGCCATTCTTCAAGCTATCCAAACGACTTTAAAGTTGCAAGCATCTGGCAAAACATTGAAACGATTTTTGAAAAAATCGCGTCAAACCCGTCTTATGCCGCTCTTGCATTTCTTGCACTTGCAGGCTTCGCGGCACTGCCGAAAAAAAGCCCTGTTTTTTACGCACTTGCAGGAACAACAATCGCTTACCTTGCAGTGGTGTTGCTTTGGTCGGAGTTTTCAAAGCCTTTCCAAGACAGAATGCTTCTGCCTGCCTTGGCAATGCTTTCAATTGCAGCGGCAAGCGCGCTTGCAAAAGTGAAGGGCGAAGTTTTCAAAAAAACCAAAAGCGCTTTTGCCTCAAATGCAATCGTTGCAATCGCAGTGCTTTTAATCGCCTTGCCTCCTTTTCCGCTTGCATTGCAAAACGCTCAAATACACAACATTGAAAACGAGGCAGTAAACTCGCTGAAAAACACGGCGTTCTCAAACTGCGTCGTTGTTACCCAGTGGCCTACAATAATACACGCCTCGACAAAGCTCAAGTCAATGACGACAAAAAGCGCGCTTGAAAACCCGCAAAAGGTAAGCGAAGTGATAAAGCAAACAGGTTGCGTGCTTTACTTTGAAGACCAGTACTGTGCAAACAAGGAGCCTGCAAACGATAACTCTCGCGCGCTTTGCAGAAAAATGCACGACGCGTTCAAGTTGAAGCAAGTCTCAAAACAAACGCAAGCAGACTTGAACATAATTGTTTACTCTGTCTTGGAGTAATCAAGGGTATCCGTAGGCCAAAAGGTTTTGAATCGCTTCCTCTGAAAGCGTAGTGCTCTGCCGCGGAAGTTCAAAAACCCGCGTTTTGTCAAGGAAGTTTTCGCGAACCCTCGTCAAGTTTGCAACTTCTTTTGGTTTTTCCTGCAAAAGGTCTGAAAGCTCCAAAGAATCTTCCTGCACGTTGTAAAGCTCTCCTTTGCCCTCGCGCTGAACAAGCTTCCAGTTCTTGGAGCGCACCGACCACTTGAACACCGGGGAAGGCGATGATTTTCTGAAAACGTCTTCTTGCTCGGCAAAAACATAATCGTTTCCCGCCCACTTTTCGCCTCTTATGAAAGCAGCAGCGCTTTTGCCTTGCCCTTGGTGGTTAATTGGAATGCCCAGCAACTCTAAAACCGTGGGCATGACGTCTATCAACTGCACGAGCTCTCCCGTTCTCCTGCCGCCTTTTTTGTTTGGAACGCGAATTATCAGGGGAACGCGCAACACGGTGTCGTAAAGTATTTGGGGCCCGACAAATCCGTGGTCGTAAAACTCTTCTCCGTGAGGCGAGAAAAAAACTATTAATGTCCTGTTCAAAACATTCTTCTTGTCAAGAAAGCCTATAAGGCGGCCGATGTCTGCATCTTCCCTCGCAAGCCTCCAGTCGTAAAGCGCGTTTAAAACACCAACGTCGCCTTGCGTAATGTTCGTGGCAAGATACTCCTTGTCGCAAAAAGAATTCACTTGCGAGGAATTCAAAACCCCAAAAGAACTTTCATTTAGAAACGGGTTGTTCGGATAAGACGGACCGTACGGGCAGTGAAGGTCGTCGCTTTCCAAAAACAAAAAAAACGGTTCCTTGAACGATTCGTTTTGTAAAATCCATTTTTTCGCCGAAGAAATGCGAGGGCTTTCCTTCAAAGCCAAGCGCTTGAAGTCTCGTCCGGGAATGTTTTCAAAGACTTCAAAGCCCTGCGACAAGCCGTGGTACGAGCCCGAGTCAATGTTTCCACTTACAAAAGCCCCAGTATTGTAACCGTAAATTTGAAGAATCTCCGCAAGAGTAAGCGAGCTGTCCGGAAGCATCCTCGTTCTGTATTCCACTCCGTGAACATGAGGGTACAAAGACGTCATCAGCGAGGCATAACTCGGCAAAGTCCAACCGCTTTGGGAAAAAGCATTTTCAAAAACAAATCCGTCCTTTGCAAGCGCGTCAAGGTTCGGGGTAACATTGCGCGGGTAACCGTAAGCACCGAGTTTATCCGCCCTCAAAACGTTGACCGAAATGAAAACAAGATTGCAGTTTCTGCAAGAACCGTTTGAGTCAAAAAAAGCAACGGCCTTTCCCGGTTCAACCGCTTCGGAAAAGTCCCTTGTTTGCTCGTCTGCAAAAGGGTTCAACAAAAAAAGCCCTGCCAAAAAAAGAACGACAACTGCAATCAACCACTTTTTTGCAAAAGTCATCAAAACGCCTTTGTTACTTGCACTGGTCGCCGTAAACAGGCACGCAAGACGTAATCCACGGCCTGTAGACTTCGCGCCCCAAACCATTCAAGTGAGCGAACAATTCCTGCTCCAACTCGTAGGCAATTCTGGGTTCTTCTTCAACCAAGTTCTTCTTCTCAAGCGGGTCTTCTTTCAAGTTGTAAAGCTCGGTTGAACCATCTTCGAGAGTATAAATGAACTTCCATCCATTCGGTTTTTGGATTCCTCGCTTGAAAGTGTAATGTCTGTAATCTGTTTCAGTGAAAGCCGTAAGTTGCAAATCATTTTTTTCGCCCCTCAACAAAGGCGCAAGGCTTACTCCCTCCATTTGAGAGGCCAGCTTTTCATCAGGTTCAATATTAAGAAGGTCCAACAAAGTCGGCAGAATGTCAATTGTGCGCACCTGCGAGTCAATTATTCTTCCGCCGCCTTTTGCGCCAGGCACTCGAAAGACAAGGGGAACGTGAACCAATTCGTCGTACAAACTAAAACCGTGGTCAAAACGCTTGTGCTCGTAAAACTCGGTTCCGTGATCAGACGAAATAATGATTATCGTGTTGTTCATCAAGCCCATTTTTTCAAACTCTTCAAGGAAAGTCAAAAATTTGGAGTTGGCCAAATTGATTTTTTCGTCGTAAACAGCCCTCCAAAAACGCACGTCGTCATAAGTCAAATTAATGAACCCTTGCTTTAGGCCAAGCTCTCGCAAGTCGCGCTGCTGCTTTTTGCTTCCATTGAAAGGCCCGTTGTATTCGAAGTCAACGTACTTGTAAGTGTAATTAGGCTCGTACTGCCCGTGAGAATCGTACCCGTGGTAAAACATGAAAAAACGCTTGCCGGAGTTGTTCTTCAGCCACTCCAAAGCCAAAGGCGTTGAATACTCAAGTCCTCCGAAAACAACCTCGTCGTAAAAAACGTCGAATCCCGCATCGTAGCCGAAAACCGCGCTAACCCCCGCGTCCCCGGTGAAAGCGCCAGTAACAAACCCGTCAGACTTTAGAAACTGAGCCATGGTAATCATGTCAGGCGACAATTCCTTGAAATTAGTCAAAGTCTTGTCCGTTTCGTTGACGTAGCGCGAAAACTTGTTCAACACCTTGTGCTGCGAGGGGTACGAGGACGTAAACCACGACATGTACGAGGGAACAGTCCACGGAGCCGAACTAATGGCATTCGAAAAAGAAAAGCCATCCGAAGCAATTTTGTCTATGCCGGGCGTAACGTCCCTGCCGGTTGCCTTTTTGTAACCCAAGTGCCCTACATGCGCAGCTTGAAGAGCATCAAAAGAAACAACCAACACGTTGCAATAAGGGCACTTGATTTTAAGCGGCAAAACCGCTGTGTTTTCAACAGGCGTTGCTGAAACAATTTCGCCTACGAAAACAGCGCTTTGGCCCTCTTGCGTAGTTGTTGAAACAACCTTGCTTCCAACGCACCCGAACAAAAACAAGCCCAGAGTAAAAACGGCAAAAAACGCTTTGAACTTGACAGTCATTTCAAAAAAAACCCCCTCTTGCAACTATTAGTTTGGCAGGAGAAAAAAATAAAAACCTAAAAGAAAGCACCAATAAAAACAATAAGCGCCAAAAAACATGGTTTCAAAAAAACAATTTCAAAGGGCCTGTAGCTTAGCCTGGTTGGAGCGTTCGACTGATAATCGAAAGGTCAAGAGTTCAAATCTCTTCAGGCCCACTTGACCTTTTTCTTTTTTTAGAAATAATAAAAGAAAAAATATACAAGTGAAAGCTCCTGTCGTCTAGCCCGGTCAAGGATAAGGGCTTCTCGAACCGAACCGCCGATTGGAAAAAAAGAATTGTTGCAAAGGCGGCAACGTGGAAACAGCCTTTGACGCGGGTTCAAATCCCGCCGGGAGCACTTGCCACCTTTTCTTTCTTTGGGAAAGAAAAGTCGGCTCCCAAAAAGAAAGAAAATGAAAAGAGACAGACGTTAGAGTCTTAGCGAATGAGAAAAAACGAAAAGTCGTGCGACCCAAAAGAAAAAGGCCGCCTAATTATTTGCGCTTTCGCTTGCCGTTAACTTTTAATTGCCAAAAGCAGAAAGACTATGGTTATGAGGCTTGCTTTTATTGACTGCGCGTCAAACAGCATCGACCCTTTTGAAGCATTCGTGCAAATTGCACGGGAAAACGCTCCCAACGTGCAAGCCGACCGCTTGACTGCGCCTGACATCTTGAAAGTGCCGGTCTTGGCTAAAAAAATGCTTAACGCGGGCAACGACACCGCAATCGTGTTTTTAATCTGCGGAGAAGAAGAATGGGCAGAACTTGACTTGATTCATGAAAAAATAATAGACGTGGAAATTTCAACGGAAAAATTCGTGTTTTTCAGCATTATTTCCCCGGAAGAATACGGCAAAAGCAAGGAGCAATTGGAGAAATTAACAGAGCAAAAACTCAAAACCGCCCTTACGCTTGCAAACAGCATGACAAGCGCGCCGTCGCAGGTTTCAAGTGCAATAGGCAACGAAGAAATGGCCGACGCCTTCGCGGCCCTCGCGGGCTTAAGCGCTGCTGCAACTCAAAACACTCAAGAAACGCAAAGCACTGCAAGCAGCAGCACGCCCCCGGATGAAGAAGACATTCGCTCCTTGTTTTAACGTCAGTGCCTTGTGTTTTCCAAAAAAAAAACGTCTACGTTCTTTTCCTTACATACGAGTACGCGCTCAAAGAAGCCGCGTACCCTTGCGCGGCAGCAGTTACTATCTGCATTCCTTTTCCAGTTACGTCGCCTGCCGCGAAAACCCCGTCCACGTTGGTTGCCTGTTTTTCATTGCATTCAACAAAACCTTTTTCGTTGACTTTCACGCCAAGATTCTTTGCAAGAACAGTTGCAGGAATGTTCCCAATGTAAATAAACAAGCCGTCCAAAAAAACCTCTTCCTTTGCCTTTGAGTTAACATCTTGTAAAACAACGCTTTTGAGAAACTTCTCGCCCTTTATTTCTGACACAACCCTGCTTAAATGCAAGACAACCCTGCCTTCTTTTTCAAACTCCTTCAACTCTTCCACAAGCCTTTCCTCTGCGCGAAACTCGTCTCTGCGGTGAACAACGTGAACTTCCGAGGCAATTTCGCACAGGTAAAGGGCGGTTTTAACCGCGGAATCGCCCCCGCCTATAACCGCGACTTTTTTTCCCTTGAAAAAAGGCGCGTCGCAAGTGGCGCAATAACTAACTCCTTTTCCGGAAAACTCTTTTTCCCCGGGCGCTCCAATGGTCTTGAAGCTTGCGCCCATTGCAAGAATCACGCTTTTGGCCTCAACATGGGAATCCGCAACAGTTGTAACCAAAAAATTGGCGTCGGACTGCTTTTCAATCGACTCCACGCGCTCTTGCACTACGTTCACTGGAAAAGTGCGCATGTGCTCCTCGAACTTCTTGGACAACTCGATTCCGGAAATCTTTTTCTCCCCAAGCCAGTTTTCAATCTTCGGCGTTTCTGCAACTGCTCCGCCGAAAATTTTTCCCTCCAAAACTACTACAGACATGTTGCGGCGGGAAGCGTAAATGGCCGCGTTCATTCCCGCCGGACCCCCGCCTATGATTGCAACGTCAAAAACTTTAGCCATTTAAAAGAAAACCTTGGAAAATTTCAACCAATGAAAATATTTAATTGCAACAGGTAAAGACAAAAACGCGAAAAAAAAATCAATTATCGTAAATTTAACACGCGTGGAAAAACCCAAGAAAAAGGCTTTTAAAGGTTGGATTGAATAAATAGTAGAGTTTATAGCAGACAGGCTTACAATGGCTATTTTTTAAATAAACAAAAAAATTCAAATCAATCAAATTTTTTTTCATTTAACGAGATTCTTTTAACACGACTTACGAGCATCAAACCAAGAGAATTGTAAAAACGCACTTTTGCAGGCGTTAAAACCGTTACAAAAAAAATTTGTTTTTAAAAAACTTTGAAAAGAGGTTGGAAAAATAAAATGGCTGAAAAACCGCACTTGAACCTGATCTTTGCAGGACACGTAGACCACGGAAAGTCAACAACAGTCGGAAGACTCTTGTATGAAACCGGCGCATTAAGCGAAAACGAGTTGAGAAAACTAAAGGAAGAAGCCGAAAAAGTAGGCAAACAAACCTTTGAATTCGCCTTTGCCATGGACCAACTCAAAGAAGAACGCGAACGCGGAGTCACAATCGACATCGCACACCGCGACTTTCACACCGACAAATTCTACTTCACAATCATCGACGCGCCAGGACACAAAGACTTTGTCAAAAACATGATTACCGGCGCCTCGCAAGCAGACGCCGCGGTATTGATGCTTTCAGTAAAAGACGGAATCCAAGCACAGACAATCGAACACGCGTTCCTTCTGAAGGTGTTGGGAGTGCAGCAATTCGTCTTCGCAATCAACAAAATGGACGCGGTAAACTACGACCAAGCAAAATACGACGCAGCCAAAAAAGACTTGGAAGCAAAACTCAAGCCAATGGGATACCCCGTAGACAAAATACCAATCGTGCCAATCAGCGCTTTTGTAGGAGACAACATCGCCAAAAAAAGCGACAAACTACCATGGTACACCGGCCCAACGTTGTTGGACGCCTTGAACGGCCTTGTAGAACCCAAAAAGCCGACGGACAAGCCTTTGCGCCTGCCAATACAGGAAATATTCACAATCACAGGCCAGGGAACAGTGCCAGTAGGCCGTGTTGAAGCAGGAATACTCAAGCCAAACATGAACGTAGTCATCATGCCGGAAAACGTCGGCGCCGAAGTCAAAAGCATTGAAATGCACCACCAACAACTCCAACAAGCAATTCCCGGAGACAACGTCGGGTTCAACATGAAAGGCGTTGACAAAAAAGCCATCAAGCGCGGAAGCGTGGTAGGCGACCCCCAGAACCCTCCGACAATCGCAGAAGAATTCACAGCACAAATCGTGGTGTTAAACCATCCAACTGCAATCGGCAAAAACTACACGCCCGTGTTCCACTTGCACACAGCGCAAATGGCAATGCAAATCACGGAAATCGTGGAGAAAAAAGACCCTAAAACGGGTCAAACCGCACAAGCAAACCCTGACTTCATCAAAACAGGAGACGTTGCAATAGTTAAAATCAAGCCGACAAAACCGGTTGTAGTCGAAAAATACTCAGAGTACCCGGCCTTGGGACGCTTTGCCATGCGTGACATGGGTCAAACAGTGGCAGCCGGAGTAGTCTTGGACGTGACTCCAAAAAAAGCATGAACTTTTAAATTAAATCCCCCCCCCGCTTAAAAAAAGCGGGCAATATTATTTTTTTGATTTTTTTTCGCCTTGCACTTGATTTTTTTGATTTAAGGCGAAAGTTTGTAAGAGGAAAAAGAAAATGAACAGGGCCAGAATCAAGCTTCAAAGCCAAAACAATCAGGAATTGGACGACGTATGCGGCCAAATCAAAGGCATATGCGAAAAGTCGGGAGTGGAAATGAAAGGCCCAATTCCCCTTCCCACAAAAAAACTAAAAATCTCAACCCGTCGCACCCCCTGCGGAGACGGCTCGGACACCTACGAAAAATGGGAAATGAGAATCCACAAGCGACTCATTGAAATTTCCGCCGACGACCGCGCCCTGCGCGAGGTCATGAGAATCCAAATACCAGAAAGCGTCAACGTTGAAATGACGCTGAAATAAAAAACCTCTTTTTTCCCCTTGCAAACGCAACGCCCTACTTTTCTTCCAAAGCAACAACCATTTAATTCATTAAAAACCCTTAAAGTAACCTTGCGCAAATCTTTTTTTTTTGCCGGGATGGCAGAGCGGTTATTGCGCCAGCCTTGAGTGCCTTTTTTTCTTTTCTTAAAAAGAAAATAAAAAAACTCGACTAAAAAAGAAAAGAAACAAAGAAAGCTGGTGTCCTTCGGGACTCAGGAGTTCGAATCTCCTTCCCGGCGTTGCCACCTTTTTTTAAGAAAAAAATAGGAAGAAAAAGGCAGTACCCAAAAGAAAGAAAAGTTCATCTTCTAAAAATCCAAAGAAAAGAGATCAATGGACCCAAACGAAATTGAATTGGAACGCGTGGACGAATTAATCAAACGCGAAGCCTTGCGCGAGGTAAAAGACGAAATAACAATTTGCCCGCGGTGCAAAAGCGCGCAAACCAAACACGCGCTCAGCATAGCATTCATCGGCGCGCCGGTTGTCCTTCCCGAAAACAAAATAAAATGTCAAAGTTGCGGCTTCAAAGGAATCGGCCTCAACGTCAGCGCAAAAGAATACCAGCAATACAAAAACAGTGAAAAGTAAAAAAATGTTTTATATTTCAACAAGCAGGAAGCCTTCGCCTCACACTCGAACTCTTGCAAAATGGCTCTCGCGCCTCTTTGGCGGCAAGTACGAAAACAGGGGAAAACGAAGTTTCGACGAACTAGTTAAACGGTCGAAAAAAAACGGGCTTGGTAGAATACTCTTCGTGTACGAAAGCCATGGCAACCCCTTTGAACTATCTGCCTTTGACACTGAAAAAGAAGAGTGGCTTTTGCCTAAGATCAAAGTCAAAAGCATCGAGTTTCCAAAAGAACAAAAATCAAGGGTTCCGAAAAAAATAACAGTGCAATACGCGGACAACGAAGCGAAAAATTTGGAAAAAATCTTTGAAAACCGCCTGTACTTAGCCGAAGAAGACGAAGACCTGCCAAAAGTTACCGCGTCAATAAGCAACAACTTGATTGAATTTAGAGTCGAGGAAAACCTCGTCGGACCAAAAATTAAAATAGAAATTTCAAAAGTGAAAACCCGCAAATGAAAGCCGCTATTGAGTTAAGTTTTGCAAGCGCCCAAGACGCACATAAGGCCCTTAAGGCACTCAAGCAAAAAGAGTTGAATTCAAAAAGCAAAATAACCCTAAGGTGCAAAGAAAACAAAATTACCGCAAAAATCGAAGCCGAAAGATTCGCGCTTTTGCGCGCGCGCACAAGCGGGTTTTTGAGAAACGCTAAAATAGTCTTCGACGTCATAGGCCTTGTGCAAAGCGAGAAAAAGAAGAAAGTGCACAAAAAATAAGGTTTTTACGAAAAAAAAACACGGAGTTGAATTTGAAAAAAAATGGCAAAGGAATTAAGCGAGGAAACAAAAAAAGACTTGATGACTTTTCAAAGCATGCAACAACAAGTACAAGTAATTGCAATGCAAAAACAACAAGTGACAATCCAACTTACCGACTTGGACGTTGCCTTGAAAGAGATTGAAAACTCAAGCGGAACCTGCTACCGATACGCAGGAACAATCATCGTACCCAAAGAAAAAGACGCCCTCAAAAAAGAGCTGAGCGGGGAAAAAGAAGCCCTGCAAATGCGAAAAGGCATTTTTGAAAAACAAGAAAAACAAGTAAAGGAAAAAATTGAAGAACTCTCTAAAAAATTCGAAAACCTGAAAGGAACTGCAGAAGGCGAAGGGGCCAGCATTGAAGGCGCGGCATAAAAACATTTAAACGAGACTTCTCCCTTAAACACGTTTCATGAACAAATTGAACGCGCTTGAATCTGCGTTAAATGCGCTTAAAGGAAAAACCCTTGTTACCTTTCAGGAAGTCGGAGACTTGGACGCTGTTGCAAGCGCCCTTGTATTGGCCGAAGTCGTGCCAAACTCTTCAGTCCGCTCAACAGGACAGGTGAACTCGCAGGCAAAAAGAGTTCTCAAGCACTTCGGCCTAAGCGTTCCGCCGATAGAATCATTGGACTTCGACAACATCGCAATTGTTGACGCCGGAAATTCCGGCGTTCTTGGAAAATGGGCAAGACCAATTGAAGAATTCAAAGGAAAACTCGTCGTCGTAGACCATCACTTCCACTCCCACGCGCTGAACGCTTTTTATTATTACGCCGACAAGGGCAAAAGCAGCACGTGCGAAATAATATTCGACTTATTAAAACTCGGAAAGAAAAAAGTCGGAAAACGCCAAGCGCTTTTGCTTGCAGGAGGAATCATTTCCGACACCGCGTTTTTCAAAAGCGCAAACGACGCTTCCTTCGTTGCCTTGGGAGAGCTTTTAGACATAATTGGAAAAGGCAACAAGGACTACGAAAAAGTAGTTTCTCTGGTAAAAAGCGTTCCCGACATATCCGAGCGGCTTTCGAGAATCAATGCAATAAAAAACGCGAAAATACAGCAAAACGGAAAAATTCTTGTTGCAACAGCGTACTCAACAGGCTTTGAACTATCTTGTGCCTCCGCGCTTGTGGAGGCAGGTTTTTCGGCGGCATTTGTCGGAAACAAAAAGCACGCAAGAGTGTTCGGAGTAAGATCCGACGATTCTAAGTCAAACATTGGCAAAATAATGCAAAAAGCCGGAAAAATTCTCGGCGGAAGCGGCGGTGGCCACGAAAAAGTCGGAGGCGCAAACGGGTCGGCTAAAAACGTTGAAAAGGCTGTTGAAGAATGCGCTAAGCTTGTGTTGAATTCAAACTAGGCTCCGTCTTCCCCTTTTGTGTTGTCTTTCTGTTTCATCGGCTATTTTAACGTTTAACTCGTTGAACTCCCGCTCCAACACCGTTTGAAGGCTTTGATAAGACTTTTCATCGATTTCCCTTTTCAAGTAACGGTACTTAAGCATGCTAAGCTCTTGTTCAAGCCGCTTTTTCTTCTTCAACAAACGCTGCATTCTCAAAGCACGCGCGCGAAGCTTTCTGTAAACAAAGTAGCCGGCAAAAACAAGCGCCATGAAAACCGCGAAAGCAGTCAAAAACAACAACAAGTCAACTTTCTCCCGCTCTACAACCGCTATTAGCACTGCCGGCTGCCCTGGAATCAACCGCGCCTGGTGCACGAAGTCTTTGTTGTCGTTTCCGTGAACATCCATTGCAATCAAGTCATAGTCCCCATTCACAGGAGGGCGAAAAGTGCACTGGAAAACCGTGTTTGAATCGTTCACTCTCTGCAACAAACCGCACTCGCACGCAGATGGCCCAAAACAGCGCATTCTGCTTGTAAGCTTGAACGTTGAATTCACGTGAACGTAAGCGCCGTTGTCAACCGATTCAACCACGGGGTACGCCTGGTTTTGGGAAAGCGAAAGCCTTATTCCAATTGGAAAAGAAACAAAACGCGTAATGTTCACAACCGGCGGAGGACTGAAAAAAAACCTTGAAACCTGGTCAGGAATGCTTCCGCGGTCAACCTCGTCCCCGGCTGCCCCTGCTTGGCCGGTTGAAACACCCGGAAAAACAAGTTGCGGACCGTCAGCGGAACTTGAAGAGTCAAGTGACGGAGTGGCAACAAGCGTTGTTGTCGGACGCTCGGATGCAACAGCCTTGCCTGTCCGACAACAGTACTTCACGCCAACAAGAGTGAACTGGCAGTCAAAACTTTGAAGCGCCTGGTCCGAACCGCACGCGTTGGCATCCGAAAAGCATTCAGTTGAATAATCCTGAAAGCAAAAAGAACGCCGTTGCATTCCGAGAAATCCCCCGCCAACACATTTGTCAAACGTGAATTCTTGCGGGCACGGGGGACAAGACAAAAAGTTCCAGTCAGACTCCCAGTTCTGCCTGCACATCCAACGCTTTCCGCCCGAACGCTCGGTGCACCTGTAAGAGGCAACTGAAGCCCCTGATTGCGAACACTCTTGGGGAATGAGCCCGCCGCAAACTCCAAAAAGGTTGCAGCCTGCAACAGCCCCGTATTCGCCCAAACCAGTACTTGTTGGAACATCCGACGACGAAACATTCAAAGCGTCCTCCAAAGACCCTTGGCCTTCCCAAGAAACAGAAGGAAACTCCGATGACTGAGAACCCGAAACTACGTCGGCCTTTGGAAAAACAGTTGCCTCCGGCAACTTGGTGGGAATGGAACCGTCGGGAGCAGTGAAAGACATCCGCGCGTTGAAAAATCCAAAAGAGTCATTGAAAATGTTTTCAAGTTTCATGCCAACTCCGAAAAAAACAAGGGGTTCGTCGTCCTTGTTCAAATGCTTGAAACCTTCGATTACCGAACCACTTTTGGAAACATTGACCAAAACAAAATCTTCCAAAGAGGAAACGTCTGCAAGAAAGTAGTCGTACTCGCCTATTTCAACATGGTCGCCAATTTGCAAATTGTAAACTCCAAAGCCCTCAAACGCAACCGTGCAAACTTCAGAAGTCGAAACGCAGTTTTTTTTACAGCAATAACCCCCATTGCAAGAAGAACGCTCGCTCGCACTTGCACACTCGTTTTGGGTCTCAAGCGCAACACCGCTTGTTTGTCCTGGGACAACGGGGCAGTTGGGAGCCTTTTTGTGAGGCGGGTTGTAAAAATTAAAGCACGTTTCAGCCGACGGGTCGTCAACAACCAAAACACGCTTGTCAAAAGGCTTTACGCAGTACTCGTTGGAAGACTTGAACGCGTTTGTAACACAGCACATCTTGCCCATCTGGCCCCCGACGCACCAGTTTCTCCCGCAACCGCCGCCTTTAGCGTCTTCAACATTAGGGTTGGGCCAATCGTTTCCCCCGTGGTAGTAAATCTCGTCCACACACGCCTGTGGAATCGCGCTTTTCCTAACACCGCAAAGGCAAAGGCACGGGTCGTCAGTAGTGCTCCAAGAAGTCTCGCTTACAGACGGAAGACACAAACGACACTTAGTCGTTGAAGAGTCAAAGTCATACTCGTTGTAAGCCGCTCCGTCAATAACGCACTTGGAACCTGCAGCAGCGCTTGCAAAAAAGACGAATAAAGCCAGAAAAAAACTTGTAAACAAAAGCCTGCGCGCAACCAAAGCAAAAAACCCTTCAAAACCGCTTATTTTCCCAAAAAAAAGTTACGTTTCAACGTTTTAAAAAGCAAAGCAATTTTTTTACTTGCCTGACTTTGGAACCGGTGGCAAACTTTTTTTCTTCAAGCGCTCTTGCTGCTCTAAAATCCGCGTCTTTATGTCCGAATACTCCTTTTCCTTTGCGTCCCAAATCTTTCGGAAGGAAACCTCGTCCAACTCGCGCTTCAAAAACCGGTACTTCAACATTTTAAAATCGTTTTCAACCTGAGCCTTCTTTTTGAACAACGCGTTGCGCTTTTCTTCCTCTGACTTCAACTTTTCACGAACCTGGAAAGCAACAGCGCCAACAACGCTTAAAAGAACAAGCGCAAGCAAGGCAGTCAAAAACGGGTCGTTGGCAGTCACAACTACCTCGCGCTCGGTAACAACCGAAGACGCGCCGGGCACAAGAACAATCTTGTCGCGCAGTTCATTTGAAAACCCGTGTGAATCAAAAGCCAAAAGGCGGTAAGAACCGTTCACAAGACCCGTTTCATTGGCATTGACAACGCAATTGAAAACGCGGTAAAGCAAACTCTTGTCAGCAAAAAGCTCTGGGGAAAGCTTATGCCTCAAAGAACAAGAACAAGGTCCTTGCCGAAGGCCTGAAATGCAAGAAATATTCGTCAAATGATTCGATGACCCGAAAACACCGCTTACCTCGTTTCTGCCCAACGGATTAACCTGCTCTGGATAAACCAAGTAAGTCATGTTCGGAACCAGCGCTATAACCGTTGCCTGCTTTGTGCCGGTCAACGCTTCAAGAACGCCTTCTTCCGCCTTTATTGAAATATTCTTCGCCTTATGAATAATTTCCTGCGATTTCTCCTCCGGCGAAAACGAAGGAGCCTCTCCAGGCCCGGAAGAAATCAAACACTTGTAACCCGCAGGGCATCCGAACGACGAATACTGCCGAAACTCCCCTCCTTGTCTTTTGCAAGCTTGTTCATGTTCAACATCAAAAGGAATAGAAGGACAAGAATAAGGAGTAGGCGAAGGAGCATGCGGAGCCAAGGACGGCGAAACAGTAAGCACCGCAGTCACAGAAGGCGCAGGCGTTGTTCCTTGAATCGTGGGAGTAACAGAAGCAACAGGCAAAGGAGTTGGACTCGGAGTAGGCGCAGGCGTTGGTTCTTCTTCCTCCGCCCAAGGCAAAACCGTTACTGACACGGGAATGCTTTCAACAAAGTTGTTGAAAACGTCAGTACACTTCACAAAAACGTTTGAATAACCTCCCGACGGAGAAGTCTTGTTGAAAGTGGCACTCCAATTCGGAAGCGCTCCTGTAATGTTCATCGCGCCTTCAAACTCGTCTTCCCAGTAAAAATCACACTTGGAAAGATTTTGCTGGGAATACACTCCCGCAAGGTACGTGTATGAAACGCCGGACAAAACCTCGTCGGGCAGGATTATTGTAACTGAAAAATCGGGGTTAGACCCGTCAGAGGCCGAAGATAAAACACTCACGCGCGTAAGGCTTGAACCCCAGTTTAAAGCTTCATCGTAACAATCAACTGAAACGGAAAAGTCTCCTTCAGCGGGAAAAGAGTACGAAAAAAACGCTACTCCTTCTTCTTGCAAAGACATTCCCCCTTTCCACAAACCTTCAGCGTGAAAAGCGCATCCTTCAATCACTCCCTCATCTGAAACATTAGCGTAAAAATCATAAAGCGTTCCGCTTACGACTTCCGAGGGCCAAACCGAACCAACCGACGGTGCAGTTGAGTCAATTGAAAACTTAGGAGGAGAAAAAACGTCTTCTGAAATGCCGTCTTGTTCGTCAACGCATTGCGCCATCCATTCGTACGAACCATCTGCAAGGTCTTGAGAAAGGCTTGCTTGCCAGTCTCCCCCGCTTGGAAACGCACTGTTTGAAACAGAACTGCGCTCGTCCCACCTTCCAAGAGGCCAAACGTAAACCGAGCAATTCAACAAACTTGACTCCGCGTCACTTGCAAAAACCTCGAACAAAGGCGTTGAATTAAACCAAGAACCGTTTGAAGGCTCCAAAAGTGAAACCTGCGGCGGATTGTTTGCCGCTTGCGTAGGAGAAGGGGTTGGACTTGGAGTGGGCGTAGGAGTCGGAGGAACAGGCGTTGGCGTAAAAGTCGGAACAGGGGTAGGCGTAAAAGTCGGAACAGGCGTTGGCGTAAAAGTCGGAACAGGCGTTGGCGTAAAAGTCGGAACAGGCGTTGGCGTAAAAGTCGGAACAGGGGTAGGCGAAGGCACTAAAGTGCAGATGCCGTCAAAGCAAAAGCCAAAAGAGCAGGCGGTTCCGTTGGCTTTGACAGTCCATAAATAAGGCTCAATTGCATCGCAGTACTTGCATCCGTCAGAGTTTTCATCGCCTTCCGAGTAGTACGCGCCTTGGATAAAACAGTCTTTAACAAGTATTGACGAAGGCAATTCAGCGCTTGAATCAACATTCAATTCTGCTTTCAAGGAATACACGCCGGCAAGCAAGCCGTTGGGAAAGTGAAAGCTTTTAATTTCACTGGGTTTTTCAGAGCACGTGGCAACACCGCTTGAATCAGTGTAAGCAAAACAAGCAAACGCGTATTTATCGTAAACATCCTGGTAAACCTTGAACATGACCGCCACGTTATCAACAGGAGAAGGCGCTCCGCCTGTCACTGTTGAGGCCACAGTTGCAGAAAAAGTCAAGTCTTCATTGCGAAGCACTTGTGACGGAGAAACAGAAAGGTCTACAACGCTCAATGACGAAGAACCCCCAGAATGCGATGAAGCCAAGGCAAAGTGAGAGCTGAACAGAAAAAAGGCAGCGAAAATAAAGACAACAACACTCAAACTAAGCGAACGCATTATATACTACAAACTACTAAAAACCGCTTTAAAATAGTTTTTTAACGCCTAAAAAGTCCAAAGAATCTCTTTTCAAGATGTAAACAACGTTTACAAGCCGTTCAACACCTGCAAAGAATTCCAACAAGCGGGATTTTTTCGGCCGTGCCAAAGTTAAGTCCTTTGTTTTTTAATAAATTTTATCATGGTGGTCAAAATCCAAAAGACGCACTACTTGCCGTTTTTCATCCACTTCATAAACCAAAACAAAAGACGAGTCAATGTGCACTCTTCGCGCACCGTGCAAATCACCTTTAAGCGGCTTGAAACGAAAAGGGTCCTTTAATATCTCAGAAACTTTTTTGTTTAATATTTCAAGCCTT
>JBHHTN010000012.1:0-19220 GCA_046753405.1 Candidatus Micrarchaeia archaeon
GTCCTCGCCCTCGCGCGGAAAACTCTTGAAAAAAGTTGACGCTGAAAAGCTTGCAAAAAAAATGAAAAACGGCGGGGCAACCGCAATTTCAGTGCTTGCAGAACCGGCGTTCTTCAACGGGTCCTTGCAAAACGTGCTTCTTGCAAAAAAAGCGGGATTGCCAGTTTTGTTCAAGGACTTTGTGTACTCGAACCATCAGGTAATTGCTGCAAAAAAAAGCGGTGCCGACTGCATCCTCCTCATTTACGCGCTTTTCAAAAAATTGCACGGCAAAAAAGCCTTTGAAAAAATCAAGGAAAAAACAAGGTTTGCCCACAAACTCAATTTGGAAGTGTTGCTTGAAACGCACGACGAAAAAGAATTCAAAGGCGCGCTTAAAACAAAAGCGGATTTGATCGGAATAAACAACCGCAACCTCAAAACACTCAAAGTAGACTTGTCAACCACAAAAAAAATACTTTCCAAACACAAGACAAACAAGCCAATTGTAAGCGAAAGCGGAATTTTCACGCGCGAGGACACTTTGGCAACAAGCAGAGCAGGCGCAAACGCGGTTTTAGTCGGCACAAGCGTTCTTCGCTCCAAAAATATTGAACAAAAACTCGAAGAACTAACAGGAAAAACTTCCGTTAACGACTTGAAAATAAAAATATGCGGAATCACAAACGCGCAAGACTTGCAAAACGCAAGCAAAGCAGGCGCAACCGCAATAGGACTAATACTAACACAGTCAGCACGCAAAATAACCCTAAAACAAGCACAAACACTCGTAAAAAAAGCACCCGCGTTTCTCGGCACAGTAGCAGTAGGCTTTCCAAAAAATACTAACACCCTGGAAATGCTGGGCAAAACAAACGCGAAATACCTTCAAGTCCACGGAAACTTTTCAACCCCTGTAAAACTTAAGACGATTAAAAACAAATACAACGTGAAAGTGATCAAAGCAATAACCTTTAACGACATTGCAAAAGCAAAAACGTTCAACGACGTTGCAGACGCGTTTTTGCTTGACGCGCAAATTCCCGGGGGCGGCAAAACCATTGACTGGAAAAAAGCTTTTCACGCAGTAAAAAAAATCAAAAAACCAGTTGTTCTGGCAGGCGGGCTTAACCCGGAGAACGTCAAAACCGCAGTACGCACAGTAAAACCCTTTGGAGTAGACGCAAGCACGGGAATAGAACAAACAAAAAGAAGAAAAAGCTTTAAAAAAATGAAGGCGTTTGCAACACTCGCACTCAAAGCAATCTGAAAAAAAACCGCGGGATGTAAAAAAATGAAAAAAAGATTCGGCGTTTTCGGAGGACAATTCGTGCCGGAAACACTAATGCCCATACTGGACGAGTTGGAAAAAGAGTATCAACAAGCAAAAAACGACCCCGCTTTCCGCAAGGAGTTAAACTACTACTTCAAGGAATACGTAGGCAGGCCAAGTCCTCTTTACCTGGCAGAACAATTCAGCAAATTCATAGGAAAAAGCGCAAAAATCTACTTTAAACGCGAAGACTTGAACCACACAGGCGCGCACAAAATCAACAACACCCTCGGTCAAGCACTGCTTGCCAAAAGAATGAAAAAAACGCGCATAATAGCCGAAACAGGCGCAGGACAACACGGAGTAGCCGTTGCAACCGCGTGCGCACTGCTTGGCTTGGAAGGAATAGTGTACATGGGCGAAGTCGACATAAAACGACAAGCACTGAACGTTTTCAAAATGAAGTTATTGGGAACAAAAGTGGTTCCCGTAAAAAGCGGTTCAAAAACACTGAAAGACGCCGTAAACGAGGCAATGCGCGACTACATCACGAACTGCTCTAACACGCACTACATAATCGGCTCCGCAGTAGGACCCCACCCCTTCCCGACAATAGTACGAGACTTTCAAAGCATAATCGGAAAAGAAGCGCGAAAACAATTTCTTCAAAAAGAAAAACGCCTCCCAAACTACCTGGTTGCCTGCGTCGGAGGAGGAAGCAACTCAATAGGATTGTTCCACCCCTTTGCAAAAGACAAAAAAGTCAAGCTAATCGGAGTCGAAGCCGCAGGGCACGGAGTGAAAAGCGGAAAACACGCTGCAACCCTCTGCGCCGGAGGAGAAGGAATACTACACGGAACGCACTCCTACCTACTGCAAGACGAATGCGGACAAGTGCAGGAAGCACACTCCATTTCAGCAGGATTAGACTACCCCGGAGTAGGACCCGAACACGCCGCTTACAAGGAAAACAAACGCGCCGAGTACCACGCCATCACCGACAAGGAAGCGCTGGACGCCTTCCAACTTGTCACAAAACTGGAGGGAATCATTCCCGCTTTGGAAAGCGCTCACGCCCTGGCATACATTGCAAAAAACAAAAACAAGTTCAACGGAAAAACCACGATTGTATGCATGTCCGGACGCGGAGACAAAGACGCACAACACGTCTCAAAAATATTAAAGGTAAACTGAAAAATGAATAATATTTCTCTTAAAAAAACATTCAAAAAACTGAAAAAAGAAGGAAAAAAGGCGTTTATGCCTTATGTTTGTTGCGGGGACCTCGGCACCAGCTTTACCGAAAGCTTGATTGAAACGCTTTACAAAAACGGCGCAGACGTAATTGAACTTGGAATTCCTTTTTCCGACCCAGTTGCAGACGGTCCCACAATTCAAGCAGCAAGCCAACGCGCTCTCAAAGGAAAAACCACTCCCAAAGACGCATTCGAGGTAATCCAAAACATTAGAAAAAAAAGAGTTCTCGCACCGATAGTGGTAATGGCGTACTACAACATAGTGTTTCGTGCAGGCGTGGAAAAATTCGCGCGAGAAGTTGCAAAAGCAGGGGGACAGGCACTGCTTTGCCCGGATGTGCCAATTGAAGAAAGCGCGCAACTGCAAAAAGCCTGCAAAAAAGCAAAAATTAACTGCATTTACCTTGCTGCTCCAAACACTCCTACAAAACGATTGAAAAACATTCTGAAAAAAGCAAAAGGCTTTTTGTACCTTGTTTCCGTAACCGGAATTACCGGCGCGCGCAAAAATGTTGCAAAAACAGCTCTTGAACTAATAAAACGCGCACGAAAACACGCAAAAATACCGCTTGCACTGGGATTCGGCGTTTCAAACCCGGTCCAAGCAAGAGAAATCGCAAAAACAGGGGCAAGCGGAATAATCGTAGGAAGCAAAATAATTAACTTGTACCAACGCTTAGCTATAAACGGAAGGAAAAAACAAGCACTTGAAAAAGTTGCAGTGTTCGCACGACAATTAAAAAACGCGTTGTAAAAGCAATA
Organism: Candidatus Micrarchaeia archaeon; assembly: GCA_046753405.1. GTDB lineage: Archaea > Micrarchaeota > Micrarchaeia > Norongarragalinales > CAINOH01 > JBHHTN01. The sequence goes on from JBHHTN010000012.1 coordinate 3,271, forward strand.
ACCTTATTTAAAAACACTTCCCAGTAGTTTAATTCAAGAGCTATTTTTACTAAGTTTGTTGGGCGTACTTAAAATGAAACTGGAAGGAGAACAGTTGAAACTTGCAGAAGAAATCCATGAGCTTTCAAAGGAAAAAAACACGGTTATTCTCGCGCACAACTACCAAAGACCTGAAATATTCGAAGTAGCCGACTTCGTCGGCGATTCCTACGACTTGAGCGTGAAAGCCTCTAAAACAAACGCCGACACCATAGTGTTTTGCGGAGTCAAGTTCATGGCTGAAACCGCCAAGTTGCTTAACCCTGAAAAAAAAGTGTTGCTTCCCACGGCAGAGGCCGGGTGCAACATGGCGGACATGATAAACGCACAAAAGGTAAGGGAATGGAAGGAAAAATACCCTGATTCTTCAAGCGTGTGCTATATCAACACCTACGCAGAGGTAAAAGCAGAGTTCGACGCATGCTGCACCTCCGCAAACGCTCCAAAAGTTGTTGAAGCAATGCCGTCAAAACAAGTTCTTTTTGCACCTGATGAAAACCTGGCGCAATTCGCACAAGAAGAATTGAAGAAAAAAGGAGTTGTAAAACAAGTGATTCCGTGGAACGGCTTTTGTTTCGTCCACGTTGCAATAAGCCCCGAACAACTCGAAGAAGCCATGAAAACAAAGCCGGATGCCGAAGTCATTGTGCATCCCGAGTGCAAAAAACAAGTGCGTGACTTGGCGGACTTTGTCTTGGGAACAAGCAGCATGGTAAGGCGTGCGGGTGAAAGCAGTGCAAAAGAATTCATCGTTGGCACTGAAGTGGGAATGTGTGAAAGGCTTTCGCGCGAGTACCCTGACAAAAAGTTTTATCCTGCCCCGGGCAGCGGCACTTGCGCTCACATGAAGCGCAACGACCTTTCCAAAACCTTGGAAGCGCTTGAAAAAGAACAACACGAAGTAACAGTTCCAAACGACGCAGCTTCAAAGGCAAGGGCGTGCTTGGACAAAATGCTTGAAATAGGCAAGTGAACAAAAAGAATTAAGGCGGTAAAAAAAATGAGCGTGCTTGTTTCAAAAATACGAAGATTTTTCAAAAACGCTAAAAGGAAAAAAGCGGTTTTGGGCCTAAGCGGAGGAATCGACTCTGCAGTAGTACTCGCGCTTTTAGTCAACGCCTTGGGCCGCAAAAACGTTTTCGCGTACCACTTGCCCGCAGGCGATGTTTCGCACCTTGCAGACGCTGCATTGGCTGCTGAGAAACACGGAATTGGTCTTGAAGTAATAGACTTGACTCAAATCCTTGAGCTTCTCGCAAAAAAAACCGAGTCATCCAACGATTACCAAAAAGGAAACCTTGCCGCACGACTTAGAATGAGCGTTTTGTACTCTAAGGCAAAACAAAAAAACGCGTTGGTAGTTGGAACCGGAAACAAAAGCGAGTTGTCCGTGGGCTACTTCACAAAATACGGGGACGGCGGCTGCGACGTTTTGCCAATAGGCTGCATTTACAAAACAGAAGTTCTAACACTTGCAAGAGAACTGAAGGTTCCAAGAAAAATAATTCAAAAACAGCCTTCCGCAGGGCTTTGGCCGGGACAACTTGATGAAAAAGAGCTCAAAGCCCCTTATACGCTGATTGACGCTGTTTTAAAAGACGTGGAAAAAGGTTTAAAGGAAAAAGACCTGCAAAGAAAATACGGCAAAAAAGTGGTAAAAATACTTTTGAGAATAAAACAAAACGCGCACAAGTTGGAGCTCCCGCCGTGCCTTTGAAAAAAAAACAGTGAACAGTTGTAATGTTGTCCAGTGTACAAAAAACAAAGCTAAAGGAAATCCTTAAAGACGACGCGGGGAAAGGCGATGTCACAGGCAGCCTTGTGCCCAAAAAAAAAGTAGTCGCGGAAATAGTAGCAGAAGATTCTTGCGTTTTGGCAGGAGTAGAAGAAGCGGCGTTTATACTTCAAAGCAGCGGGCTTAAAACAAAAATTTTGAAAAAAGACGGCCAGCGCTCAAACCACTACGACAAAGTAATACGCGTAAGCGGTTCAAACCACGCGTTGTACAAAGCAGAACGCGCGGCGTTAAACGTTTTAAGCAGGATGAGCGGCGTTGCAACAATTTGTGCAAAGGCCGCAAAAATCGCGCGAAAAGCCTCAAGTGGAAAAACACAAGTTTCAGTAACAAGGAAAACCCTGCCGGGTTTCAACGAGTTCGATAAAAAAGCAGCAGGTTTAGGAAGCGCGCTGCCGCACCGAAAAAACCTCTCTGACAAGGTGTTATTCAAAAGCAATCATTTGAAATACCTTTCAATACCAAACGCGGTTAAACACTCAAAAAAACGCTTTCCGCGCCTTGAGGTGGAAGTGGAAGTTGAAAGCCCGAAAGAGGTGCAAGAGGCGGCAACTGCAATGCCAACGACCATAATGCTTGACAACATGAAAATTGAACAAGCAAAAAAGGCGATTCAGGAAATAAGAAAAACAAACCGCGAAAGCAAAATAGAAATTTCAGGCGGAGTAAGCTTTGAAAACCTGTCCAAATACGCGAAGTTGAAACCGGACGTTATTTCAATGGGACTTTTAACGAACAGCGCCCCGTCAAAAAGCTTTGGAATGGAATTGGTAAAAAATGGCTGACCGGGCACTTTTTGTAGGAAGATTCCAGCCCTTTCACAACGGGCACTTAAACTGCTTAACGCGCATTCTTTCAAAACACGACGAAGTGGTGATAGTAATTGGAAGCGCTCAAGAAAACTTCACTGCAAAAAACCCCTTCACGGTGGGAGAGCGGGAAGAAATGATAGCAAGCACCCTGAAGGCAAACGACTTGTACGACAAATGCTTCATAACCGCCGTGCCTGACACACACGAGGCGGCTTTGTGGGCGAAAAGAGTGCTGTCTTACGCTCCAAAAGTGGGAAAAAACGCGTACTCCAACAACTCGTGGGTAAGCCTTCTTTTACGGGAAGAGGGATTGACAGTACACAAACTTTCAAACTACAAAGGAATACGCGCAACCAAAGTACGCAGGCAAATGCAACAAGGAAGCGCGTGGAAAAAACTTGTTCCGAAACAAGTGGAGCAATTCATCCAAAAAAACAATTTAACCCAACGAGTTCGCCAAACCGCGAAAATAGGCGAAAAAATATGAAAACACAAAACGCGGACAAATTCCTCGAAAAACTCAAAAAAGCCTTTTCATTCAAGCGCATCAGGAAACTTGCAAGCATTTCAAAAAACGAGTCCTACGTATGCAAACGCGGCAAAAAATCATTCGTTTTAAAAAAATACGTTGCGAGCAAACAAAACGAGGCAGAAAAGGAAAAACGCGCTCAAAACGAAGTGTACACCTACCTGGCAGTCGAAGACCCGCTCGGACTGCCTCGCGTACTGGCTTACGATTCAACCAAGTTCTTCATAACAGAACACGAAAACGTGCAAAAAATCTCCCGCCCCACAAAAAAACTTGTCCAAGACGCAGCGCAACTACTATCCCAAATACACTCCCTCAACGTTCAAGCAAACCCCCACTCCTACAAGTACGACTACAACTACTACAAAAAAAACCTCAAACTCATGCTAAACCTCTTAATGGAAAAAAACATTCTCAGCCAACAAGACGACGAATTCACAAAAAACCTCTTGAAAAAAAACAAAAACGCAATAAGCCAAGCGCAAAAAACATTCGTACACGGCGACTTCCACCTGGAAAATCTCGCAAGATTCCAAAAACGCCTAATAGCAATGGACTATGAGTACTCAGGACGCGGAAGCCCGACATACGACCTTGCAATATTCGCCCTTTCAATAAACGACGAAAAACTCAACAAAGAATTCACAAAAAAATACCTCCAACAAAACCCCTTGAAAAACTTCAACGCGCTCTACCTGTTCCTAACCCTCTGGCGAAGCCTCGAACTTATATACGCGTTCTGCGACAAAAAAACCTCCAGGCAATTCAAAACAGCCATTGCAGAATACGTTAAAATCAAAAAAGAAACAACCAAATTAAAAACGCAGAAAACCACTAAAACAAATTGAAAAACAAATGACCAGAAAAACATTCTCAGGATTCTACAAACTACCTGTAGAAAAAAGGCTGGAAAAACTCAAAGAGTTCGCAAACCTGTCAGACGACGAGGTGCAAGTGCTGCAAAAACAAGGCGGCCTGAAACTTGAAACTGCAAACCGCATGATAGAAAACGTCGCGGGCACGTTCCCACTGCCGTTGGGCTTGGCAGTCAACTTCAAAATCAACGGCAAAGAAAAAATCATTCCCATGGCAATAGAAGAGCCCTCAGTAGTCGCAGCCGCGTCAAACTCCGCCAAACTCGCACTGCCAGGCGGTTTTCAAGCAGAAGCAAACGAACCGGTAATGATAGGCCAAATTCAACTGGTAGGCGTTAAAGACACGCAAACGGCAAGCAACAAAATCCTTGAAAAAAAAGACGAACTCATACAACAAGCAAACGCACACGACGCCCCCCTTGTAAAACACGGAGGCGGAGTGCGGGACATCGACACCAAAACACTTGAAACGCCCCGCGGAAAAATGCTCATCGTTCTCATCTTCGTCGACACTCGCGATGCCATGGGCGCAAACGCGGTAAACACCTTCGCAGAAAAAATCGCTCCCACTTTGGAAGAGTTATCCGAAGGAAAAATAAGACTTCGCATACTCTCCAACCTTGCAACAAAAAGAATGGCGCGTGCAAAAGCTGTTTGGAAAAAAGAAGTCATAGGAGAAGACGTGGTGGAAGGCATTTTGGACGCCTATGAATTCGCAAAGGCAGACCAGCACCGCGCCACGACAAACAACAAAGGAGTAATGAACGGAATAGACGCATTAGTAGTTGCAACCGGAAACGATTGGAGGGCAATTGAAGCAGGAGCACACTCATACGCTGCAATAACCGGAAAATACCTGCCTTTGGCAAAATACTCAAAAAATGAAAACAACGACTTAATAGGCGAAATAGAACTTCCAATGGCCTTGGGTTTGGTTGGAGGCGCAACCAAAACCCACCCAGTTGCAAAAATCTCCGTCAAAATCCTAAACGTGAAAACCGCGAAGGAACTTTCCGAAATAGCCGCAGCAGTAGGGCTTGCGCAAAACTTTGCGGCCTTGCGCGCCCTTGCAAGCGAAGGAATCCAACGCGGGCATCTCCAACTTCACGCAAAAAACTACGCGGTTATGGCTGGGGCAACCGGCGAATTAATAGACAAGGTAGCCTCCCAAATGGAAAAAGAAGGCAAAGTCAGTTTGGATGGAGCTGCGGAAATACTAAAGCGAAACTAACCTGCGAAAAATTATTTCAAAATCCTCGCGCCGTGGCCTGCCGCCTTTGCCTCGAAAATCGAAAAGCCCGCGTTTTTGATTGCCTTCTCAACGACATCCTTCTTGCCAGATTTGACCAACACAATTACCGCGCCGCCTATACCCCCGGCACCAGTCAACTTAGCGCCCAAAGCACCAGCACCAAGGGAAACTTCAACGACTTTTTCAATGTCGACGGTGGAAGCACCGCACTTCTTCAAAAAAACATGGTTGTCATTGAAGCCTTCGCCAAGTTCCCGCGCGCTTCCGTCAGCATGCAAGTTCTTCACGATTTTTTCGTAAGCGTTCCAAAAAGGCTGTAAACCTGCCTTGTCCTCGTCCGACAACTCGGTAATGTGCTTGACAACCTCTTTTCCTGAACTGTCCCTCTTCGTAATTCCAATTCCCCTTGCAACAGAAAGCACCACAGCACCAGTGTCCGAACGCCGGCCTTTAAACGTGTCAACAACCAACAACTCGGTATTATTAGGAAACGTCAAACCCGGTTTTGGAGTAAACCGCCACTTGGCTTGTCCGTCCTTCACAAAACGTAAAAGCTCTGTGTTTCCGTAAGACACGACCATGGCGTCAATTCCGCTTGGACGCTCTCCGTGTGCAACCGCGTCAGCTACCTGGACCGCGTTCCACAACTCGTTTTCTTCGGGGGAACTTCCTTTCACTGGTTTTCTTCCCATCAAAGTGAAGAGTGCAAGTGCTAGAGCCGCAGCAATTGAAGCCGAGTTTCCAACTCCTTTTGGCGCTCGCGCAGACTGAATCTCGGCAACTAAATGCTTGTCAAAAGAAAGGCCTTTTTTTTGCTTAAGATAATCAACTACTGCAACAAAAGGCTCGAACGTCTTTTTTTCCTCATCAGGCCCCTCAACAGAACCGTCCGACTTAACAAACACTTTTCCGCGATCGCTTGTAATTTCAACGCCTGCCTCTCCTTCTGACTCTGACAAAACAACTTTGTTGCAAGGCTCCAAGGCAATTGCCAAGCCAGGAGCGCCGTGAACAACGCCGTGTTCGCCACTAATAATAACTTTTACTGGTGCCTCGACCTCAACAATCTCAAACAATAGAAATTACAACTCCCAAAGAAAAATATGAAAAACAAGTAATAAAAAGCGATTTTAAAGCCTGCGATTAAATTTAGTACGCGAAAGGTGTTTTTTAAAAATGCTAGATTATGCTTCAACTGCCGAAACCACTCCTAACATTGCCGTGATTAAGTACTGGGGCAAGCGCGACGAAAAGCTTATTCTGCCCCATAACTCAAGCATGAGCTTTACCATGAGCGAGGTTTTGAAAACCCGAACAACCGTTGTTTTTTCAAAGGATTTCACTGAAGACAGCGCCTGGATTCAACACGAAAAGTTGGAAGGCCAAGAATTGTACGGATTACTGCGGATTATTAACTTGATTCGCGAACGCTACAGCATTAACTTGAAAGCACACATTGCTTCATTAAACTGTTTTCCAACTGCATCAAGCGCTTCCGGAATGGCGGCGTTGGTATGCGCGGCAACCAAGGCCCTTAGATTGAATTTGAGTCCGAAGGAATTATCCATTTTGGCCCGGCAAGGCTCTGGTTCTGCAAGCCGTTCGGTAATGGGAGGCTTTGTTGAATGGAGGCGAGGGGTTGAACCCGACGGCTCGGACTCCTTTGCCGAGCAAATAAAGCCCGCAAGCCACTGGAGCGAAATGCGCAACGTTATTGCTTTGGTGGATCAAGGAAGAAAAAAAGTAAGTTCCAGAAGCGGAATGAGGCAAACTATTGAAACAAGCCCTCTGTACAGGGCAAGGCTTGACTACTTGCCGGAGGCACTGGAAAAAATGAGGCAGGCAGTAACCGCAAAGAACTTTGAGGACTTTGCCGAAATCACCATGCGAGAAAGCGACAATATGCACGCGGTAATGCTTGACACCTGGCCGCCCATCACTTACTTGAACGACGTTTCAAGGCAAATAATGCACACCGTGCGCGAAGACTTAAACATCGGGGAGACCCGTGCCGCCTACACTTTCGATGCAGGACCAAACGCCCACGTTTATACTTTGGAAAAACACGCTGAAACCGTTAAAAAAGCATTAAAAGAAATTCCGGGAGTACAGCAGGTTCTTGAATGCAAAGTAGGCGACGGGCCAAAATACATTGAAGACGAATCCGATTACTTAATCGACCCCGAAAGCGGAGAAATGCGCGACCACTTCTTTGACGAAGCCTCAAAAAAAATCGTGGTGGGCCGGCAGATTTGAACAAAAAAGAACTGCTTGCAATCGCGCTTATACTTTCATCATTCGCTCTAACCGCGTTTTTTTACGATTCCCTGCCCCAGCGCATTGCAATTCACTGGAACGCGCAAGGAGTAGCAGACGGATCCGGCGACAAAAACTTTGCAGCATTTATAACCCCCGTTGCCGCACTCTTTGCATTCCTAATTTTTCAGGCAATACCGCTTTTAGACCCGTTAAAGAAAAACATTGAAAAGTTCAAAGGCGTCTTCGACGAATTCAAAGTCGTGTTGGTTGCATTCCTTTTGCTTGTGCACCTGGGAACGCTTGCCTTCAACCTTGGAGGCGCCTTTGACTTCAAATTCATTGTCATCCCAGGCATTGCTGGATTGTTCTTTTTCACGGGAAGACTCATGGAAAAAGCAAAACGCAACTGGTTCATTGGAATCAGAACGCCTTGGACGCTGTCAAGCGACAAAGTATGGGACAAAACGCACAAAGTTGCTGCAAAAGCGTTCAAAACCGCCTCAGTGCTCTCCCTGCTTTCACTTTTTGCCGGAAAAAACGCAGTGTTCTTCGCAATAATCCCAATAACACTAGCAGCGCTGGTGCCCTTTGTCTACTCCTACTTTGAATATCAAAAGGAGAAAAACAAATGATTGCCTCTGCTCCTGGAAAAATTTTGTGGATGGGCGGTTATTCCGTTCTACAGCGGCCAAACGTCGCGTTTGTAACCGGCGTAGACAAACGAGTGTACGCGCAAAGCCTGGAAGTTGAAGACGATTTTGCACACTTTGAACTGCCCCAGTTCAACGTCAGTTTGGCGGGAAAACTTGACGGCGGCAAAATCGTTTTTGCCGGAAACCCTTCAAAAGAAGAATTGAAAAAAGTCAAGTTCGCAAAGGTTGCAACCGAAACCTGCGCTTGCTACTTCGATGCAAAAGGAGAGCCGTTCAAAGGAGTGGAAATAAAAAGCGTCAGCGACCCCGCGTTCGGATTCGAAGGTTCAAAGGCCGGTTTGGGAAGTTCTGCTGCGGCAACTGTTGCCATTACTGCTTCTTTGTTTGAATTACACGACAAAAACATTCCGCAAAACTTGGGGGTTATTCACCGAATTGCTCAATACGCTCATTCAAACGCGCAGGGAAAAGTTGGCAGCGGTTTTGACGTGGCCGCCGCGTGCTTCGGCGGATGCAAGTACGTGCGGTACTCCCCCTCGCTAATTCCAACTGGAGAATTAAACGGCAACAAACTTGTTGAAACGCTCGAGAAAGAATGGGATTGCATAACGGAAAAAGTAGACTTGCCAAAAGGTTTTATTGCAATAATAGCAAGCTTTGAAGGCGAAAGCGCGTCAACCCGCGAAATGGTAAAAAAGTACAACGCCTTCAAGGCCGAAAAGCCAGACGAGTTTGCGGCCTTGATGAACGAGCTTAACGCGGCAAACGAGGAAGCAATAGAATTAATGAAAAAAATTGATTTGAAAGCAAACGAAAACCCGCGCGACTATTTGAACGTTGTCGAGGCTGTTGACGAAAACCGCGCGGCGGACTTAACATTCAAAAAGTTTTACGAAGCTTTCAAAAAAGGACGATTGTTATTGAAGGAATTCGGAGAAAAAAGCGGAGCGGTAATAGAACCACAAGAGTACTCGAAACTGATTGATGAAACGGAAAAAAACGGCGCGTTTGCCGCGAAGCTTCCCGGATCAGGAGGCGGAGACGCAATAGCCGCGTTGTGCCTGAGCAAAAACTCGAAGGAAAAAGTCGAAACGTTCTGGAAAAACTATTCGCGCAAAAAACTGGCCGTCTTAAACGTGGGAATAAGCAATTCGGGCGTAAGACGCGAAAACGCACTTCCGCTCTTCTAAAAAAAGAACGCCTAATAAGCAATAACCTCGTTAAAAAGTTAACGCGCAAAAAAGTGATGTTCACCTAAATGGAAGAGCAATTGATACTGGTCGACAAAAACGACGAGGAAACCGGAACCGAAGAAAAAATGAAGGCGCACGAAAAAGCGTTGCTTCACCGCGCGTTTTCCATCTTCGTTTACAACTCAAACGGAGAAATTCTTCTGCAAAAACGAGCTGTTGACAAATACCACTCAGGAGGTTTGTGGACCAACACCTGCTGTAGCCATCCGCGCCCGGGAGAGGCTCTGGTGGACGCGGCACACCGGCGCCTTAAGGAGGAAATGGGATTTTACACCGCCTTGAAAGAACAGTTTTCGTTCATTTACAAAGTAAAGTTCGAAAACAACCTGTGGGAACACGAATACGACCACGTTTTAATTGGGAAGTACGACGGCGAAGTCAAACCCAACCCCGAAGAAGTTGAGGAATACAAGTGGATTGCGCCGGAACAACTGGAAAACGACGTGGCGGCAAACCCCGAAAACTACACTGAATGGTTCAAAAAGGCTTTGAAAGAATTAGCCAAGCGAAACAAAAAATCGCCGAGTTTATAAGACTCTTTTTCTCTAATTCTTAGTTGTATGACTAACATCAATGAAGTTGCCTTGAAACACGCTTTGAAAAACGCTTTCGACTTTGGCAAAGCCGATTTAAAATCAGTTGTTGGTAAAGTGATCGCAGAGTTCCCTGACTGCAAAAAAGACATGAAAGCAACAATGCACGCCATAAGCAAAGCAACTGAAAAAGCCAATTCTCTGACAAGAGAAGACTTGAAAAAAGAACTCTCAAATTACGCGTTCAAAGCAAAAAAACCTCAAGAAAAAAAAGAGCTTCCTGAATTTGAAAACACGCAAGACGGCGTAGTTATGAGAATCGCACCTAACCCAAACGGCCCCATGCACATCGGCCACAGCCGAATGGCGATTTTGAACAGCGAATACGTCAAAAAATACAATGGGAAACTTATTTTAAGATTCGACGACACCGACCCAAAAAACGAAAACAAAATTCCAATGAAAGAAGCCTACGAATGGGACGAGGAAGACTTGGAGTGGCTCAACGTCAATTATTCTCAAACCATTAAAGCGTCAGACCGCCTTGGCGTTTACTACGGTTACTTTGAAAAACTTCTGGAAAAGCAAAACGCGTACATTTGCACTTGCGACCCTGAAAAATGGAAAAAACTAGTGCGATTCGAACGAAAACCGTGCCCTTGCCGGAAACTGTCAAAAGAAGAAAACCTCAACAGGTGGAAAGACATGCTGAACGAACGCATTAAGCAAGGGGACGCGGTAGCGCGCATAAAAACAAGCCTTCAAGAAAAGAATCCGGCAATAATCGACTGGCCCGCGTTCCGAATTGTAGACCAGCCAAAGCACCCGTTTGTGACCGACAAGAAAGTGTGGCCGCTTTTGGATTTTGCAGGCGCAATAGACGACCACGACTTCGCAATAACCCACATCCTGCGCGGCAAAGACTTGGTTGACTCGGAAAACAGGCAAAAAAAAGTGTACGAACACTTCAACTGGGCTTACCCTAAGGTTACAGTGTACGGAAAGTTCATTGCAGAAGACTTGGAAATATCCAAAAGCAAGATTTCCAAAGGAATACAGGAAGGCGCTTACACCGGGTGGGACGACCCACAGCTTCCGACACTTAGGGCACTGCGACGCAGGGGAATTTTACCGCAGGCCATACGCACGTTCATCTTGAACCTAGGCATAAGCAAACACGAAGTAAACGCCGACCTGGAAATATTGTACGCTGAAAACAAGAAAATGATTGATGAGAACACAAAAAGATTCTTCTTTGTTTCAGACCCCGTTTGCCTGAAAGTAAAGGCTTCAAGGCAAACATCAACCGTTAAAAATCATCCTTCAAATCACGAGTTGGGAACGCGCACGTACCAGTTGCCAAAAAACGTTCACGAATTATTAATATCTAAAAAAGATTGTGAAAACTTGAAGGACGGCGATTTGGTGCGCTTAAAGGAGTTGTACCCAATTAAAGTAAACGCGTGTTCGGAAAACGAAATAACCGCGGAGGAAGTCGAAGACGAAAGTGTCAAAGCCCAAATTATACAGTGGGTTGTTGAAAACCAAAGCCTTGACTGCCGGGTCTTGCTTAGCACCGGGCAAGTTGAAACTGGAAAATGCGAAAAGGCATGCGGGGAACTTTCACAAGGCACAGTAATACAATTTGAACGCAAGTACTTTGCAAAACTAGATTCAAAAAACAACAAGTTGGTGTTCTACTTTACCTTCAAGTAAAGCGATGCGAAAAAAATGGCTAACGACTTGCAAAACGCCGCCATCAAGTTATACGAAGAGTGTTTCCGCCTAAAACGCGGAGAACGCGTCCTGATTGTAACTGACAATGGCCGGGAAAAAATTGCAAACTCGCTTGAAGAGGCGGCAATTGAAAAAAAGGCGTTGGTTGATAAAATAAAACTAAACCCAAAACGGGAAAATTCCGCGCCGGTTCCAAAAGCAGCCGGCGCCTTTTTGAAGGCGGACGTAATCGTGGCACCAACAGAAAAAAGCATTTCGCACTCCCCTCAAGCAAGACTTGCTAGAAAAAAAGGTGCGCGAATTGCAAGCATGCCCAGAATAACCGACAGGATGTTTGCAAGCGCCTTGAAGGTAAACTTGGAAAAAATAAGACAAACTTGCACAAAACTGAAAAAAACGCTTGACAAAGCAAAAATTATTGAAGTCAAAGCAAGCGGTTCCCAGCTTGTCTTCAACGTACACAAACGAAAATTTTTCTGCGACAACGGAAAGCTGTGGAAAAAAGGAACGCTTTCAAACATTCCCTTTGGCGAAGTGTGTACCTATCCTGTCAACTCGTGGGGAACTCTTCTGCCACGGGTTTTGCAAAACAAGATTTTGCCAAAAAACAACGGCAAAATCGTCATAGAAGAAAACCGGATGCTTGCAGCAACGGGCAAAACGTCTGCATTCTACAACTACCTGAAAAAAAGCGGGAAAAACGCCCTGCAAGTGGGAGAACTTGGTTTCGGAACAAACCCCGCATTCAAAAAACCGACAGGCAACATTTTACAAGACGAAAAAATGAGCCAAAGCGCTCACGTCGCTTTCGGGTCAAGCTGCTGCTACAGTTACAACCAATGCAAAATCCATGAAGACGTAGTGATCGAAAACGTCAAAATCTGGGCAGACGGAAAAACAATTAAATCCTAAAAAAACAGGAAAAACTATCATGATAAAGAAAAAAAGAGTTCTTGTAAAAATCGGAACAAACCTGGTAACAAAAGGCGGAAAACTAAACCACGATTACATCAAACGGGTTGCCGAAACACTTGCAAGGGTTTCAGAAGACCACGACGTGGTGCTTTGGAGCTCTGGAGCAGTAGCCGCCGGAAGAGAGCGCTTGAGTAAATCAAACGTGGAAAACGAAAGCATTGCAAGAAAAAGAATGCTTGCCTCGGTAGGACAACCCCACTTAATAAACGCGTATGAAAAAGCACTTCAAAAAAAAAGAATAGAGCTGCAGCAAATTCTCATCACCGGACGAGACTTGAGAAAAGGAACCTCAAGAAAAATTCTAAGAGAAACCGTTGACGAAGCGTTAAACGGCAACGAGAGAATAATCCCAATAGGCAACGTCAACGATCCTTTCACAAACGAGGAGTTTTCACACTACGAACTGAGAGCACTTTTACCCGCAATAAAAAACGCTTGGGAAAAAGCAAAAAAAACCAAGAGAAGAAAAACAAAAACATTCTTCAAAAACACGCTAAAGTCAATGAAGGTTTTTCCGGACAACGACAAGGCAATAACGCGCGTAACAAAACCGCTTGGCATAGACCACACGATAATTTTAACCGACGTTGAAGGACTTATGACCGCCCCGCCAGAGGAAGGAGGAAAACTTATTGAAAACGCGCCTTACTCGTTTTTTGGAGTGCGCGACAAAACCGGGAAAAAAATAAAAGTAAAACTAAAAGGCGCGAAAAAAGGCGGTTTGGGCGGAATGTACGAAAAATACCTTGCAGCAAAACGCATAAGCCGCGGAACGCTTTTTAGAGGAAGGGGAAGCGGAACAGTAACAATAGCAAACGGGACAAACCCCGAAATAATTCCCGAAATCTTAAGCGGAAAAGCACGCGGAACTCGTTTCAACGCAAGAAAAAAGCGTAAAAGAAACATTTAGAATTTTGAAAAGCTATTTAAATCACTCTAGTCATAATTTTTCTTCGCTAGTTCTGCGTATTCAAACGCAACTGGCTTTGTGATTGAAAACCCAAAACAAGGTTTTCTTGAAAGCAAGTGTTTTGTATTAAATTCCAATGAACTCTTTGGAAAAAAAACTCCAAAAAGCAGAGGTGTCTTTAAAAAAAATGGCAAAGTCTTACGTAAAGTTCCAAACCCCAGGCGACGTGCAGTCAAAAACCTTGGAGGCAGTCGAAGCGGCAAAAAACGCCAAAGGATTGAGAAAAGGAACAAATGAAGCGACAAAAGCAATCGAGCGCGGCACTGCAAAACTAGTTGTAATCGCCGAAGACGTTGACCCCGAAGAAATCGTTGCACACATGCCCGAAATCTGCGCGGAACACAAAACAGCTTACGTGTACGTTTCGGAAAAAGTCGAACTGGGCAAAGCGGCCGGACTAGGAGTGGGAACAGCCGCAGTAGCAATTACAAACGCAGGAAGCGCAGATGCTGCTATGAAAGACGTAGTCAAAAAAGCAGCAGCCCTCTCTGGACAAACGGGCAAAGACGAAGCAAAAACAGAAAAAAAAGTGTGATTTAATTTGGGCGGAGCAAGACGCATTTTATCCAAAAAGGAAAAAGAAGACCAGCAGAAAAAATTCGACGAAAAAAAAGCCTCAACTGCAGGCCCCGGCGAAGGCATTCCAGCCGAAGTAATGGAAATACTCGGCAAAACAGGAGTATTCGGCGAAGTCAACCAAGTAATGTGCAAAGTCTTAGACGGACGCGACAAAGGCAGAGTAATCAGACGCAACGTCAAAGGACCGATTAGAATCGGCGACTACTTAATGCTCTTGGAAACCGAACGCGAAGCAAAACCCATAAAGAGAAAACGGTGAAAACGAATAAATGCCTGTTTGCAGTTTTTGCGGAAAAAGCTACGACGAAGGAACAGGACACACGCTCTTCTTAAACACGGGCAAAGCCGTACGCTACTGCTCTCACAAATGCAAACGAAACAAAGACTTGAAACGCAACCCTTCAAAACTGAAGTGGACCGAGAAATACGTCAAAGGCACTCAAAAAAAGAAACACAAGTGAACTTGCCAAAAACTCCTTTTATTCTGCCGCGTTAGGCGCCTGCACTTGTCTTCTCACTTAAAGCTTTAAAAAAGCGGGTTTTCACAAAGCTTACTTATGAACAACAAAATCTTCGCGTTATTAACAGCACTTGTCCTAACAGGCTGCGTAAACATCGGAAGCAACGTTACAATTCAAAACAACACCTTGGACGCGCCTTCCCTAAACGGCTCAGTAGACGTTGAAATGCCAAACGCAACACTGAACATAAGCCAAACCGATTTTTCCCTACGCCTGCCCAACTCAATAAAGGTTTGCATCATAGGCCAACAAAACCAAGAATACGAAAACGTTTTACAAGAAAACTTGACGCTAGTAAACTTCAACAAAAGCATCCGCCTGCAAAGCGTTTGGTTAAGCGAGTCCTCAAGCCGCTTGGAAATCGAAGAGTGCTCGGTAATAATCGCCAAAGACGATTCAACCGGAAGAATCTGCGGTAGAATAATGCGCGAAGCAGTCAAAAAAAGGGCGACGCAAAACCGTGCTGGGTTCATTCTGACTCAAAACGCATGCACCCTAACCGACGACCCCGCGGTTTCAGGGTGGGACCTCTCATGGAAAGGATTCGTCCCGCTGAAAATGGACAATCCTTCAAACGAGCCTATAGCCCTGGGCACGGAAACACTCGAAAACGGAAAATTCGTAGTAGAGGATTCAACAGACCCGGCAATCGGCGTTGTGAAAAACTTCAATTTTTCAAATTGGACGGTGACAAAAACAGATCAAACCGCGAACGGCAAAATAGTCGCACTGCTTAGAACCGATCCTGTAAAGACGACTCAGCCTGCTTACGCGGGAATCGTACGCAAAACAAGCCTTCTGCCACAAGACGGCTACGTTTACTACTTTTCATACGACCCGACAAAAACGCCTACAATACTGCGATTGGTCCTGGAACTGCAAGCAAAAAGGCATTTGCTGCCAACAAATTAACCTTCGGTCAACAAACAATGGAAATTTTTTTCTTGGGAAGCGGCGGCGGACGCATTGTTTTGGACAGTCAGCTTTTGGCCACCGGAGGCTTCCGCATAAACTCCCAAAAGCTTAAAATGCACGTTGACCCGGGACCCGGCGCGCTGATCAAAAGCGTGGAAAACAAGCAGTTTCCGTCAAAGTTGGATGCTGTTTTTGCTTCGCACGCGCACGTAGACCACTGCAATGACGCCGCGGTAATGGCCGAGGCAATGAA
>JBHHTN010000013.1:0-18396 GCA_046753405.1 Candidatus Micrarchaeia archaeon
TCCTCTTGCGCAATCCAGTAAGGAACGCGCATTATTGTGAAGGCGTCTGAATTTATTTTTTTGAGTACTATTGTCAGTTCTGCAACTGGTTTTCCTGCAAGCTGGGGGTTCACGCTGAACTTGGGGTCAATTGGGTTGGCTAAAGACAACGCGCCGGTGTCTTTGTCCAAGTAGTACGGCCTTGAGCCTTGTGTTTCTTGGTAGCATTGTTTTAGCTTGTCGTCTTTGCCGAATATTATCGCACCTTCTTTTTGCGCTCCTTCTTGTCCTTTTACAGCAAGCATCCACGCGCCTCCTCCAGTAAACTCTTCTCCTTCCAAGTCGTACAAGTTAAAGCAGGGAAGTGCTGCGGAAGAAACGTCTATTTGAACTTCGGCATCTCTCTCGTTTACAAACCTTGCCTTGACCGCTGTTCTTGGCACAAGGGAGGAAACTGTTAAGTCGATTTTTGAAACTGGTTGTCCGCCTTGTGTTATTGTCACTCCGTCGGCAGTGTAAGTTATTACAAGTGTGTTGTCTTCGCCTGGTTGCAGGGCAACTGGCGCGTCAACGCATTTTCCTTCTTGGCATTGTTTGCCTGCAGGGCACGGCTTTGTGTCAGAGCACTCTGGTTCTACAGGAGGAGGCCCTCCTACTTGGCCTCCGCCGCCTCCACCGCCGCCGCCTCCACCGCCTGGAGGAACGCCGCCTGGCGGCTGCGGTGTTGGTTGCTCTGGTTTTGCGTAGACAAAGGATAGTGTGAATGGGTCGTCTTGGGTTTCTTTTTTGCAGTTGGCGCACAAGATGTAGAGGTTGTTTGCGCCTTCTACAAACGGTTTTTCTCCTGGAATGTAGCGCATTTTGTGCGTGGTGCCTTCGCCTTCAAGTTTGAAGCCCATTTCAGTGTATTCAACGTCTGAGTAGTCCAGCCTGCAGTTTGAGGCAACATCTGTTCTTACTGAAACGTCTGCGTATTTTGTGTTGATTGTGCCAGTTGGCTGTGCGTCAACAACTTCTGGAACCGGCGTGTCGTCGGGGCACGCTGGGGGCTTGGGACAGTTGTGGAATTGCACTACTAATTGGTCTGTTTTTCCGTTTATCGTGGTTGTAAAGGTGATTGGAATTGTTTTTTCCTTCCCGTTTTCATTGGGGGCGAAAGTCAATTGTTGTGTTTGGCCCGCGTTGAAGAATATTGTTGTTTGTTGCGACAAGTCGTTTGCGTTCAGTGTGAGGCCTGGTGCTTGGATTTTGACTTCTGCTTTGGCGCCGGGTTGGTTAAAGCTTCCTCCTTTTTGCGTTAAGGAAAGTGTTTGCGGCCTGTCGCAGTTTGGCGGGTTGTTGCGTAATTCTGCCGGGGATGCTTCGAGGAATTGCGACGCGTTTTTTTCGTCGCATATTGAAAATGAAACGCTTGCAATGCTTTTGCTTCCGTCGTTTGCCTTTGCGTTGAATGAAATCATGCATGTTTCTCCCCATTTTCCTGGTTTTGGGGAGAGGAAGACTGAGTTTATTGACTCTGGTTTAAACGATAATTTGTACGTCCTGCTAAGGTCGTTGAATAAGAGGGGGCTGAAATCGTTTACTCGGCTTATTTGAGCGCATGTTGTTGTAACGGAGACTTCGGCGGTTAAGTCGGCCATGTTTCGAACTTCGAGTTCTTCGCTGGAGGTGCACGCGTTCAAGTCGGGCTTGTCTATTTGCAGTAATTGGCTTGTGCTTACTTTGATTGAAACGCTTTTCTTGGCGTAGTTGTCTGCGTCGGCTGTGGCTTGGAATGTTCCGCGGTGAATGGGCGTCAGGCCTTCAAAGACGTATTCCCCGTTTGTTCCTTGGCCGAAGGCGTCGAAAGAGCCTCCCATTAAGCAGGTTGGCGGGCTTTCCCCGAAGATTGAAGCGTCTTCTTCCACGCACACGGTGGCCTCTTCGATGGCTTTGCCTGTTTCAGCGTCTTTGACTGTTACTGTGAGGTCTGTTTCTTCTCCTGCAACAAGGGAAGTTGGGTTGGCAAAAACGGATAATTGTCCTTCGCCTTGGATTGACAGAGTTGCACGTTTGTGAATTATTTCGCTTGTTCCGTCAAACAATTCGGCTAATACTTGTGAAGGCGACGCGGGTATTACTGCTTTTGAGGAAACGCTTCCGCTTGCCTCGTCGGAAAATTGGGGAAGTGCTATGTCAACGAAAGACTTGCCGCTGGCACTCCCGCTTACTTGTTCGGATGATTGCGCGGAAAACTCGTAGAATTTAACGTGCTCTCCTTCTGACGTGTATTTCATTACCGGGTTTGAAACTGGTTCCAAGAGTTTTACTTTGAAGTTTGTTTTGAACGTTGAACCGACGTCTGTTGACAAAAAGTTTCCGTAGTTTCGCAAGTCGTCTGAAAAGCTTACTCCAATGCATGCTTTGTCGTTGCATTGCAGTCCGCCGTCTACCAACTTGAATGTTTTCAAGTGCGTTACTGCGTAACAGGAGTCTTTGTAATCCGTGTTTTCGCCTTGCCCAAGGTCCGCGTCATGCGGGTCTCTGAGGTACGTCTTGTTGTTTATTATTATAAACGCGCGGTAGTTGACTTCAAGTTTGTCTCCTTCAATTGCATTGGGCTTTGCGAAAACGCGTACGTTGTACAGGTTGGAACCGCTTGGCAGTTTGGCGGCACTTTGCGGGTGGAAGTTGTATTGAACCCACCTGTAGTGGTTGTTTTCAGAATCTTGGTTTTCAAGGTCCAGCGAGCACTCTGCTCCGGGGTTGAAGGAAATGCTTTTGACTGGTTGTGTTCCTATTGAGTCGAAGTCGGTTATCACGAACTTTTGTTCGGGAAACTCCGCGTCTTGGGTGTCTTGCCCTACTTTTCCCACTCGTACGTAGAAGCCTCCGGCTTGGTCGGAGGAGTTTGCGGGAAAGTTGACCAGGAACTTTGCGTCGAAGAACGCTGCTTTGTCAACTGCTTGAACTGCGTTTCCTTTTTCGTCGTATAATCCTTCAAACTCTATTTTCAACTGGTTTTCAAACCTTGAAGGCAAAAGTTTTGCAACGATTCTCTTTGTTTCTTTTGTTGCAACTTGAACGTTTTCAGAGTTGTATGCAACGTAACCCGAAGCGTTTACTGTCAGTTTAAGGGGCGTGTTGCTTTGAACGTTTAACTCGCACACGCTTTGTCCTTGCTCAAGGATGCAGGAATCGTGCAGTTCTTCTCCCATGAAAGCTCGTACTGTTGCGGGATAAACATCAGAACCGTCTGTCAGGTCCTTGGCGCTTACTACAAGCAAACCCATTGACGGGGAAAGTTTTACCGTGATATTCTTCGGCTCTGTGGAAATGGGAACGTTGAAAGAAGCGCTTTCGCCTTTTCTCGTTCCGGCAATTGCAACTGCTTTGAAAAACTTGTTTGTGCTCACTCCGCGAAAAGTGGTTACTCCGTCTGCGTCGGTTGCCTTTGAGGGGTAGCCTGCAAAGAATCCTTCGTCAGTGAACAAGATGACTTTGGCACCTTCGGACGGGTTTTCGTCGTGTTCTAAAACGGTTACTTCAACGTCTCCGTGGTTTCCGCTTACAAGCTTTGTCAGCGTGGTATTCGCTTTGTCTCCTGCCTTTAAGTTTGGGAAGAACTGCGGCAAGTAACCCGTCAAGTACACCGTAGCGTAAGTCGAAAGGGTTTTTTGCAGTTCAAAAGACGCTTTTCCTTTTGAATCCGTTGCTTTTTCTCCAAGTTTTGCAGTCAAAGGATCTGCACCGAGCAAAAACCAGGTTACTGTTGCCCCTTTCAAATGCGAAAGTCTTCCCCTGTCATCTGCCTCGGCGTCAAACACTTCAACGTTGATAAAGCCCGTGCTTGCGGGAGGTTTTGTTGAAAGCGTTATTCTAATCGGCTGCAAGTCGTCCGTTGCAATGTATTCCTCGCCGGGGTTGACTCTCAGGTACTTGTCTGTTTCCTCAGGTTCGACTAAAATGTAAAAGTCTTTTCCCTCGGTAATGTTCATTGCAACTTGCCCGGTGGAATACGTCCGCTTGGATGCAATGGCCTCGCCAGAGGAATCTTGCAAAACAACTTTGGCATCAGGCATTCCTCCGGAGGCGTTTCTCACTTGAATAAAAACAATGACTTTTTCTTCAACTTTCTTAACTTCGGCCTCCAGCGTTATTTCAGTGTATCCGATGCCTGCTTTGACTGTTTTGGAATCGGGAGTGTAACCGTCTTTTGACACGAAAAGGTTAACCGCGTCCGCGTCCGTACTGAAGGAAAGCGATGCGGCGCCTCGTGCGTTAGTCAAACTGCTTCCAATCTCGCTTCCAAGGTTTTCGGACAAAACAATGTTTGCACCGTCCAAAAAGTCTCCGTCTTGGTCTTTGACCAACACGCTTAAACTCAAAGAAGGCGGAGCAATATGCTTTTTTTCAAGCCGAATTTTAAAAGTAGTCAAGTCCGAGGCGGCTTCAAAATCATTTGAAGCCTTTGCTTCAAAGCCTTCCTTGTCAACTTCAAAGTACACCGTTTTTCCAATCGGAAGACTTTCAAAGAAGACAACGCCGCTATCGTCAGAAACCTGCGTGTTGAATTCTTCTCCGTCAACAAAAGCGGTTACTGCGGCGCCGGGAAGGGCGGTTCCCTCGCCGTCAATGATGGAAATGCGCATGGAAACGCTTGATGGAGAAAGAAGGAGAAACGCTCCGCCTGCCAAAAGCGCGAGGAGGACAAGTGCGAACGGAAAAGATGGAACCCCGCTGTTTTCAATCGGGTCGACAAAAAACTTGTAAACCGGCAAGCCCAGGTTCTGGTCTAAAAAGTCCATTACCGCGTAGTACTGGTCTTCAACGGCAAAATACGCCTGTTTCAGCGAGTCTGCGATTCCCATAAATGTCAACAAATAAAATGAATTGGCCTATTTAAAAGGATTTCAATTTTAAACAAACTTGCAAAATGAATTTCTGGACGCACCTGGCAACGGGAACGCTCATAGCCATACTGCTTACAGTCTTTTTTCCAAGCGTTTTCCCCTTGTCTCTGACGATTTTTTCAGCGGCAGCCTTGGGGTCACTGCTTCCGGATGTTGACCACAAAAAAAGCAAAGTTTTCAAAGCAACCCTTACAATAACAACCATATCCTCAAGTGTTCTTGTTTACCGCGTCCTTGAAGGAAAAACCGAGCAAACAGTAGCAACAATTGCCGCTGTTTTGGCAGGGGTTCTCACCGCAATAACAATATTGTTTTTGAAGCCGTCTCACCGAGGGGTAACCCACTCGTTTTTGGCGGCAGCTGTTTTTTCAATGACGCTATACCTGCTTGCAACAAGCGTTCCTGTTGCCCTTGTTGGTTTCTTGTCGTACGCTTCGCACTTGGTTTTGGACGCGGAATTAAAACTTTTCTAAAAAAAAAGTTATTCGCACCTGCTTCCGCTTGTAGGATAGCAAAAACTTAAATCCCAAGCGTATTCGTTGGGCCCCTGCAGGTTGACGCGGTAACGCGGGTCCAGGTCATACAAGTGAGCCGTTGGAATCCTCTTGTAGGTTGTCCCCTTCCAAAACTCGTCTCCGATCAGTTCTTCAAGCGGCTTTTTAGTTTCCTCTCCTTTGAGAATCACTCGCATATCATAGTCACTTGGAAGAACGCCGCTGCTTTTTTCCACAAAGTCGCGGGAAGGACCGCATTCAACCGCGATTTCATTGTCGTTTCTCCCTTCAAAAATTATTTTCAGCCTGAAAACCCCGTACAACGGATCATCAACCTTCTTGGAAGTCAAACCATTAAGGTAAACGCACACGTCTTTGATTCCTTTTACAAACTTGCCTTTTTCGAATTTTTTCAATTGCTTGTCGGGAAAATCAAAATACTGCAAGCGCGAAAAAACTTCAAACGAAACATGGCGGTACTTGTAAATGGGGTAACGAATTTGCAAATCCAAAGGCGTCTCCCCCAAAGCACCCGAACGAATGACATTCACCCCGTCTTTTGCCTCGATTCTCGGCATGTACTTGTAAACATCGGGATCGTTCAATTTCACCATCATCAAAAAACCGCCGTTGTTGCACCCTTCAAAAACAACGCTTGCAGAAGGACACTTCTTCTTATTTTTCCACCAGTCCTCCTGAGGCAAAAAATCGCCGCTTGCATCCTTCACCGGACTGTTTTGAGGGTCGCTGCAACACTGGAACGGGGTTTTCGTGTGGCTTGGGGTTCCAAAAAACGCAAAGTTGTAACAGTCAAACATCGAGTAAGGAATAAGTTTTTCACACAACTGGCGCCCTGTTGGAGAACCATCTGAAGGCTTGTTGCACGTGAAGTCCCACTTGTCGAACTTAACTGGCCTAAACAGCACGCCTTCAAAAGTGAATTCCTCCCGCATGGCGTCAAGCAAGTCTGACAAACCGTTCAAAAAATTTTGCCCCCCGTAACACGAGCACTTGCGGTAACCCTTAACGCAGCCTCCAACACCATCAACGTTTTCGCCTGTGTAAACGCATTCTCCGTCAGTGTTACAAACTGCATCGGGCTTTCCCAAAAGAGTGCATTTGCGGTCGTACGTCCCGCTGCTTATGATTTGCGACAAAACCGCTTTTTTCATTTTAACGCAGTTTTCGTACCTTTGTTTTTGAAATTTGGGCTCGCCCTCAACGTAACTTACTTGGTTGAGGTTTATCCACGGGATTCCAGCTAAAAAGTCTTCAACGTTCTGTCTTAGTCCGTCAACGAACAACACGTACAAATCGGAGCGGTAAAGCTCAAGCATTGTCACCAGCTTGTTGTGGTAAGCATCATTTACCGCGCGGTTGACCTCCTGAGTCTCGGTCTTAACCATGCTCACAACTAAAACAAGGGCAACAAGGAACATTATGGTGCCAATAAGCGGCGCTGCGACAAAAGCACGTCTGGTCATAGAAAAAAACAAACCCACCCTGTTATAAAAAACCAAAGTTTACTTGAATTTTGCAGGCATTTTCCAGTAATACCACACCGCGTAAAACACTACCAGTGCAACGATTATTGAAATTCGAAAAAACACGTCGTGCAGCAACGAAGAGTAAAGAAGTTTTTCGGGATCATAAAAGTGCAGGGTTGCCGCAATTCTAACGGGGTTGACTGCCAAAACGAACAACGCCCCTGCAAGGATTCCTGCAATTCTTTGCTTTACCGAACGGTCAATGCTTGCGGCAACAAGCGCAATCAAAGCGGCAAACTCTGTTGCTGCTGCGCACAACGCGGTTATTTCAGCTATAAAACCACTTCCCACAAGCCTTGGGTCTGCGTTGGAAAAATCAATTGAAGTTGGAATCCCCGTAAATTCAAGCAGCACTTGCGAGGAAACCGCTGCCAACACTTTCAACTCGTAAAAATTGGAAAACGCGTAGTTCAATGGAAAAAACAGGATTGCAAAGAAAGCGACAAACTTTAAAACATCCAAAAACAGTTTATAGTCATTGTTCTTTTTTGAACCTTTGCGCGGCTTTTTAGGCATAAAATCAATTTAAGCGGTTCTTTGTATTTATAACCAAAAGTAAAAAGGGTTGAAGAAAAAAACGTGAACAACTCCGGAGAAAAAAAGCACGACTTTAACGCCATTGAACAAAAGTGGCAAAAGCAATGGCAAGAGGCCAAATTGTTCGAGGCAAACCCGGACAAAAGAAAAAAGTTCTTCGTGACTTTTCCGTATCCGTACGTTAACGGCGCGCCCCACATAGGCCACGCCTACTCTTTTCTTAGAACGGACGCGTTTGCAAGGTTCAAGCGGATGCAGGGAAAGAACGTTTTGTGGACTCAGGGCTTTCACGCAACAGGAGAACCCATTTTGGGTACTATTGAACGCTTGAAAAAAGGCGATGAAAATCAAATCAGCACCTTCAAAAAGTACGGCGTCAAAGACAAGGAACTCAAAAACTTTTTGAAAGGGCCCAAAGAAGTGGCCACTTTTTGGATGAATCGTTGGATAAAAGATTTGAACAAAGTCGGCGCCGCGCTTGACTGGAGACGAAAATTCATTACAACAACAATGACTCCCACTTACTCAAGGTTCATTGAATGGCAGTACAACACCCTTCGAAAAAAAGGCTTCGTAGTGCAGGGAACCCACCCGGTAATTTACTGCCCTCACGACAAGTCGCCAACAGGCGACCACGACAGACTTAAAGGCGAAGGCGAAAGCCCCCAGGAATTCACCGTTTTAAAATTCAAGTTGGAAGACGGAAGAATTCTTCCTGCTGCAACATTGCGTCCTGAAACAGTTTTCGGTGTGACCAACATGTGGGTCAACCCCTTAAGCGAGTACGCACAGGCGCAAGTCAACGGGGAAAAATGGATTTTAAGCAAGCAAGCTGAAATGAAGCTTTCCGAGCAATTGAAAAAAGTCGAAGAAAAAGGAACAATAAGCGGCAAAGACCTCGTCGGAAAAAAATGCCAAAACCCAGTTACCAAAGACTGGGTGTTGATTCTTCCTGCCTGGTTTGTAAGCGAACAACACACAACCGGCGTTGTAATGAGCGTTCCCGCACACGCGCCTTACGACTTTGCCGCTTTGAACGACTTGAAGAAAAACGCGAAAACCCTGAAAGAATTTTCGCTCGACCAAGAAGACGTAAAGGCAATAAAGTTAATCGGGTTGATTGACGTTGAAGGATTCGGAGAATTCCCGGCAGTCGACGCAGTACAAAAACTCGGCGTAAAAACACAGGAAGAAAAAGATAAACTTGAAAAAGCAACAAGCCTTGTTTACAAAAACGAGTTTCACAAAGGAAAACTCAACGCTGCTTGCGGAAAATACGCGAAAATCGCGGTAAACGAAATAAAAGACGTCTTAATTACCGACTTGAAAAAACAAGGGGTTTCCGATTCCATCTGGGAGCCAACAGCAGAAGTAATATGCCGTTGTACAACCAAGTGCCACGTGAAAATCCTGGAAAACCAGTGGTTTCTGAAGTTCTCGGACGAAAAATGGAAAGAAAAAGTTAGAAACTGCCTCAAAGAAATGGCACTTGTCCCGCCTGAAATCAGAACACAGTTTGAAAACACCATTGAATGGCTTGAAAACAAGGCTTGTGCAAGAAGAAGCGGAATGGGCACTCCCCTTCCCTGGGACAAGGAATGGATCGTGGAAACCCTTTCAGACTCAACAATTTACATGGCGTACTACCCTATTGCCAGAGTAATCAATGAAAAAAAGCTAGCCGCAGACAACCTTCCCGATGAATTGTTCAACTTCATATTCAACGAAGAAGGCCGGATGTCTCAAGTAATTCAGAAAAGCGGCCTTGAGGAAGAAACCGTTTTGGAAATGAAAAAGGAATTCGAGTACTACTACCCCGTTGACTTGAGAAACTCCGCCATTGAATTGGTGCAAAACCACTTGACTTACTACTTGTTCCACCACACTGCCTTGTTCAGGAAACAGCACTGGCCAAAAGGAATTTCGGTCAACGGGTGGGTGCAAGTTGAAGGGGAAAAAATGAGCAAAAGCAAGGGAAACATATTTCCCATGCTGGACTTGGCAGAAGAATACGGCGCGGACGTTTTCAGGCTTAATATAATCACTCCAAAAGAAGGGCTGGCGGACGCCGACTGGAAATTCGATTCAATAAAGCTTCGAAGAAGACAACTCGAACAATTGTTTGAATTAACAGAGTTTGCATTTAACATTGCAAACGGAAAAGGCGAAAGCGGTCGCGAAGAAGCCTTGCTTGAAAGCAGGGTCAACAACGCGGTAAAAAAAACCACGCAGGCGTACGAAAAACTTTACTTTAGAACCGGCGCGTTCCACGCCCTTCACAGTGGCCTTACTGCGATTAAGACTTACGCGCAGCGAAAAGGCTCTCAAAGCAACAGGCAAATTATAACTGAAAACTTGAAAAAAATCGTGTTGCTGGCCTGCCCGCTTTCCCCGCACACATCGGAAGAGTTGTGGGAACAGCTAGGCGGAGAAGGTTTTGCAAGCAGCGCGCTCTTCCCAACTGCGGATGACTTGAAAATAAACGAGGAATTGGAAAAAGGCGAGGAACTCGTCGAACAACTAGTCCAAGACGCTGAAAAAATCATCAACCTTACAAGGAAAACGCCGTCCAAGGCAACAGTCATCGTCGCCGCGCCTTGGAAAACCGCATTGCTTGAATCCTCGCTTGAATTCGCAAAAGAAAAATTCGACTTTCAAAACGCGGTGAAAAAAGCGATGGCAAACGAACAATTCAAAAACAAGGGCCCGCAAGTAGCAGGATTTCTCAAAGGCCTTGTTAAAACGATTCACAACTACAAGCACGGATTGCCAAAAGTAAACGAATTTGAATTGCTAACACAAGCAAAAATACGGTTGGATGCAAAGCTTGCATGCAACGTGGAAGTATTGAAAGAAGAAGACGCACAAAAATCAGAAAATTCCGCAATAAAGGCAAAAGCCTCAAAAGCAAACCCGTTCAAACCCGCGTTGCTTTTGGAATAAATCACAAAACTTCTTTGAATTTTCTTATTGCGTCAAGCGGCATCAGACTTTCCTTCTTTTCGCGTGAGGCAAGCTCCCCCGCCCGTCCAAGCAAGAAGCTTGCAGCGCAAGCTGCTTTGAACGGCACGACGCCGCGAGCAAGAAACGCGCCTACTACTCCTGCCAGGCAGTCTCCAAAACCGCCTTTGGTCATGAACTGATTTCCCGTCTTGTTCAACGCAACGCAATTACCGTCCGACACAACATCAACGTGTCCTTTTAGAATGATTGTCGCCCCAAGTTTTCGCGCTGCCTGCTTTACCAAAATCATTCTCTTTTTTTCGTCGTTAGGCGGCTTTGTCCCAGTTAAAACACGGAACTCTTCTGAGTGAGGAGTCAAAACACAAGTCTTGCCCTCAAGCAAACGCGGACTGTCTGCTATCGCGCGCAAGCCATCCGCATCCAACACCAATGGAAGCTGCGTTCTTTCAACGATTTCCCTTATTGCCTCAAGAGTTTGCCTCTCGCGCCACAGGCCCCCGCCCACGAGCATTGCAGTTGCGCCATAATCGCGGGCAACGCCGAAAACCGCGTTCGCGTGCTTTGACTGCAAGAAGTCTCCAACCAAAGGGTACGTAATCATTGACGGGGAAAAAGTTGCAACCAAATCCGCGGCCCTTTGCGGTGCAACCAAAAAAACAAGATCGCATCCTGCTTTGTAGGCCGCCAAACAATTGAAAGCGGGAGAACCGTGAAAACGCTTGGAACCGCCGACTACAAGAAGCCTTCCGTACTGGCCCTTGTGCGACCACGCATCGCGTTTTTTAAAAACGCTTTTCAACGCTTTTTTTGAAACAATTGAAAAATTCAAAATTTTCAAACTACCTCTGCAAAGTCAAACCTCTTGAAGTGCTCGTCGCCCGTAACAATCTTTGCATTTTCCAATAACGCCGTTGCAATTATTGAAGCATCAGCCAATCCCATCCCAAACTTTTTGTTTTCAACAAGGATTTTTCCCGCCAAATCGGCAACAGCAGGAGAAATTCCTATAAGCTGGCCTCTTTGAACCATGCTTGCAAGAACTTGTCTGCATTCCTCGCCGCGGCCCGCTGCGCGGAACTTGGCTGCAACTTCCGCCAAAACAATTTGGGGAAGCAAAACTTCCGCGCTGGAAAAAATTCGCTCCTTGAAAAACTTGAATTTCGGACCCTTCATAAAAAACTCTATCCAGCCGTAAGAGTCAATTATCAGTTTAGACACGAACATCCCACCCTTTACGAATTTTCCTCAAAGAAGGCCCTTTTTTCAAATCCGGGAACTTTCCGGCTAAATCTTCAAGCTTTGGAACTGGCACTACTTCTAATTTGTCATCGGAAACGAAAACCTCGAGTTTCTGACCTTTTGCTATTCCAAGGGCCTTGCGCACCGCCTTTGGAATCACTATTTGAAATTTTGGAGAAACAACCACCATAACCATTAACGATCACCTTACGTAATACCAATAACTATCGATAAATAAAAGTATATGCTTTTTGGGAAGACGGTGAAAACTTAAGAAAACAAAGTCACTCAAATTCAAGGAAGACTTTGGTTTTGAAAACTTGCGACAACACCTTTTCAATGAACTCTTTTTTCAACGGAAGCCTTTTTGCGTCATGCTTTGAAAGCCGTATTTTGAAGGATTTTTCACCCTCCCGATAAACAGTGTTCATTCCCCTCGTCCTAAGGGGAGTAAGAACTTGCGACAACGCCGTGTTGGCGTCAACATGCGTACCCACGACTTTCACGTGTTTCTGCAAATGTTTTGTCAACGCGCTTGCGACTTTTCCTCCTTTTCCAATCAAAAGTCCTGGCTCGGAACAAGTCAGCAAAACTACGACACGGGAAGTTTCAAAGGATTTTTCAAACTCCACGTTTTCCAAACCCAAAGACTTTTTTTTGTCGTGCAAGAACTCTGCCACTTTAACGTCGGTTCTTGAGAGGGAACCCTCATCGACTTTGGACTGGCAGGAAACGCAAAGCGTCCCGCTTGCAATGCACGCCTCGCAAAAAGGAGTATTCAATTTTCCCACAACCGCCTCAATTGAAAATAAGAACTGAAAGAAAAAAAGGCTTTTGCAAAAGGCAAAGAAAAAGTAAGGATAAAAAAAAGGGAAAGAAGGGCCGTTTCACTTGGCCATCGTTATTGTAATGCTTGAAACACGGCTTGTTGAACCGTCTTCGTTTTGAAGCTCTTCAGTTTCCAGCTTGATGTCGGAAAACTTCAAATTCGAAATAAAGCGGTTTTTTACTATTTGAGTTACGTCAACAGCACGACTGATGCTTCGACCGCGAGCCTTTACTTTGACGTCGCTTGCACCATTGTTCAACTGCGTTACAACGGCCATGACATAGCTCATCACGTTCTTTTTCCCAACGTACACCGTGCCATCGTCGCTTAACTGAGAGCCTTGATCGCTTTGCACTACCTCTCCAGAAGGCTGCTCTGGCGGAGTATCTTGCGCTTGTTGGTCTTGCGGCGCTTGCTCGGGAAGCGCGGGTTGTTCTTGTACGTCTTGAGGCAACTGTTCGGCCACCTGTTCTTGCACGTTTTGTTCGGTTGTTTGTGTTTGTTCTGACATTTTCTTTGTTTGCACCCCTCAAAGGTTTTTTTTGTGTTTTTGAATAGAAACGTTTCTCAGTCTATTGTAATCGCCTTGGCAGGACAGTTTACTTCACACGCGTGGCAAAGCAAACACTCGTCTTCGCGCTCTTTAAAAAGATGGTTTTTGCCTTCTTTCAACTCAAACAAGTTAACCGGACAAACCTGCACGCACTGCCCGCTTCCTGTACACTTTGACAAATCAACTTTCACGGCCATTGCTTTGTTTTGCCTTTTTCTTGATTTAAAAAAAATTCCAAAAAAACTAGTGTCTTTTGGGTAAACGACTGAACCATCCTGACATTTCTTGTGACATTATTATTAGAAAAATAAAGCAATAAAAACATTGGTTTTTTCTACCGCGCGTCCTTCATTCTCTTGCCTGAAAGCACCTGCCTTTTCAAACGGGCAATCTCGCTGCTTACAACGCCCCTTTTTACAAACTGCTTGTGTGCCTGCTTTAACTTGTTTTGAACCTTGTACAATGCTTTGAAGGCGGCTGCCAAGGCATCCCTCTCATGCGCGTTTTTACAGTTCGCCCCCCGCGTCAACAAATGCTTTGAAATAACAGACAAAGAACGCCTGGGGAAAGCAAGACGCGCGCCAAAAACAGCGGCAAGTCTCTTGCACGCATAACTCGGAGGACGCGTATCGCACGCAATCAACGACGGACGGAAAGGAGCAATGCGAAGTGTCAGGTTCCCTTCTCCCCAGCCCTTGCGGCTTTCAACATTCAAAACCTTGCCTTCAAAGTCTACAACTGCAAAAGCACTTGTTGCCCCAAAGTCAACTCCAACAATCGTAAAAACACTCCGCCCCCTTAACTCTAAAAATAACACTTAAAAAAGAAAAAAAAAGGTTAAAAAGGGTTTTTTCAGCCCTTGGAACCCTTC
Organism: Candidatus Micrarchaeia archaeon; assembly: GCA_046753405.1. Classification (GTDB taxonomy): domain Archaea; phylum Micrarchaeota; class Micrarchaeia; order Norongarragalinales; family CAINOH01; genus JBHHTN01. The sequence continues at coordinate 13,906 of JBHHTN010000013.1, forward strand.
AAGTAAAGCAGCATGTTCAAAAACATTTCTCGGCTGGTCTTCTGCGTAGGCTCGTACGCCAAGTAAATGACTTTGCCTGCAAGCAGGCTTCTGGACTCCAAAATCGCGTACTGCGCAGGAAGCGTTGTCCTGCCGCTTGCACTCTCGTCAACAAAAGCCAAAACCTTCGAATTGCTCTTTGGGTAAACCTCGACAATGTTCCCGTGGAAACCGAAGTTTTTAATGCCGTTGAAAATCGGGTGGTCAACGGCAATGACCTTGAACTTGCCGCTTACCCCGCTGCGCTTTATAGGCTCGCGCTCATGAGTAGGACCGCCGACAACAGCAGGAACAACATCTCCCAAAGTTCCAATGCCAACATCCCAACCAACAGCGTTGGGGTCGTCAGTAACACGCGTGCACGCGTCTCCAACAATTATAAGTTTTCCGCCTCCCTTCACACGATCGGAAATAACCTCTCGCGCCGTGCGGTCACACACAGTAGTTCCCTGGACAATAATTATGTCAAAGTTATCCAACGTCGGAGCATACAACGCGTTCTGCGGAATGTCACCCGCATAACGAATGCCTTGCACGCGGAAGACCTCGGTTTCAAGCATTGTCTTCAAATCGCTTGACGCCCGTCCAATAACACCGACTTTAATCACCGGCGCAGGCACCAACGCACTCAGAATCGGAACGCCCGAAACGTCAATAAAACCGAACTTTGCCGCAACAAAAACGGCAAGAACAGCAATCAAAACAAGAGGAATAAGGCTTTCTCCGCCACTTTGTTCAGAACCGCGTCTTCGCTTCATTTTACAACATCACCAAGTTTAAAGTAATCAAATTAGTGCAAAACTGCCTTTATAAACTTTAACATTCAGCCAACTGTGAAAAATTCAACACACCACCAAGTAATCCATCACGTTCTGCAAAAGCGTCTTTGAACCACTGCCCGCGTTTTCAATCGGAAACGCCACGTAAATCATAGTAACCCTGCCAAGCTTGGTTTCAAGAACAGCCGGAAACTCTTCGTCCCCTCGCGTAATAGTAGCCAAAATAGATGTTCGCGCGGGGTTAGGCGAAACCCTTACAAAAGGAAGCTTCGGAAAACCCCTCAAGCCCTCTGGAAAACTAGCCATGATCAAATGCCTCTTGTTAACCGTCTTGACTTCAAACAAAGAAGCATTTTCACTACCTAAGTACTGCGCGCCCAAGTCGTCGGCAAGCAATCCAAAACCCTTCAAACTTGAAGTTTGCTCAACAACGTAGTCGTACCACCCCGGCTTTGACTGGTTTTCAAACTCCGCCTGCTTCAACTCCTCGCCAGTAAGATAGTAATCCGAAGCCGCGTCGGCAATCCACAGCACCGTGCCTCCAGTGTCCAAGTACTCCTGAACCGCCTTCGCCTGATTACGAGTAATGTGCTTGTTGTGCAAAATAACAAGCTCGTAATCCCGCAACAAATCAACGCTAATAACGCTCGCCTTCACAGGGTAAACCAAAGTAAACATCCGCTCGCGGGTAATGCGTCGCTCCAGAGTTCTCCAGTCTCCCATGGCGTCATCGTCGTAAACAAGAGCAACGCGCGACTTGCCGCCGCTTAGGGAAAAACACGAATTGCCAAGACAAATGTCGCCGCAGTAAATGTCATGCCAGTTTCCCGGCACCTGGGACGCGTGAACCCACTTAAAACGTGTCAAGACAACAAGCAAAAGCAACAAAAGCGCAAACAAAACCAAAATATGAGGAAGCTCCTTCCTCAAATCGTCAACGCCGCTCAATTCTCTTTAAACCCCCAAAACCTGCTTTTTTTAAAACAAAAAAAATTGTAATCGTGCAATATTTAAAATAGGCGTATAAACGAAAAAAAATAACGATTTAAAAACAAAACGGTTTTGAATATATACCCATGACTGAAAAAAATCTGAAAGACCACTGCGACAACTTCAAAAAATGCCTTGAAACCGGCTTGGATGATTTATGCGACAACCTTGAAGACTCAGGAACTCAAATAAACGTTGACGCGATCGCAGGCCTCTCCAAATGCCTGTACAACTACGCGGTTGCATGCGTTGCACACGAGCCAAGCAACTTCAGCGAAAAGGAAAAACAATCCCTGCGGGAACTTGCAGACCACGCAAACCAAATCCACCTAACCGCCATGCGCCTGAAACAAGAAGCGGACGAAAGAAAAAACCAAGAAACAGCCACGCCCCCCGCGTAAAACTAAAGGAATAAAACCACAAACAAACACAAGTAAACCCAGCATAAGGCAAAAAGGTGAGAACTATGGCCGACAACAGAATTACCACTCCGACAAGCAGCGCAGGACTCATGCGCTTCTACGACGTTTCATCAAGCAACGTGCAACTCGACCCAAAAGTAGTAGTGGCATTCGCAATTGCAGTAATAGTAATCGAACTGGTTCTAAGGCTTTGAAGAAAAAACTTTTTTGCAAGCTTTTTCAACCGCGCTCTTTTTTTCAGGCACGCTTGCAACAATAAACTCACGCGTTGTTCCCTGCGACTCTAAAGCACTTGCCAACTTAGACGACTCCTTCAACGACTCGCGCCTTCCGCTTTCCCCAAGCACTTTCACGCCAATTCCCCCGGAAGGCGATTCTGGGACACTGACTATAAACTCCTCCTCGTCACACACGCCTTCCAAAGACCGTGACAACTCCATCTCAACGCGCTTTGAACTCCAATTGCATCCAAATGCGGAAGCGTCAAGAGAAAACGCCCTCTTGAACAACTTTCGCGAAAACAACAACCGCGCAATAGGGTTCTGCGAGTTTACCAGTTCAAGCATCAACTCGGCATCCGTTCCCAACGCGACGTCCTCAACTGCTATAACCTCCTCGCGCAAGGCAAACTCCAAAGCTTTTGACAACATTGCATAAGAAATCCTCACAGCGTGATGAAAATAAACCGAGTTAAACATCAAGTACCTTGAAACAAGCAAGCTCTCGGCCGCAAGCCTTCCCTTCTGGCCTACCACCAGCTCCCCCTTGTAAAATTCCAGCGTGTCAAGCAAACGCTGCGAGTCAACCAACGAATACGACACCCCGCAAAAAAACGCGTCACGCAACAAGTAATCCATCCGGTCGGTTCCCAAATCCCCTGAAATCAACGCGGAATCACCACTGGTCTTTGAAAGCAAAACGCGCGTCAACTCCTTAAACGACAAACCGTTTTTTTCAATCACCCCGACAAGATCCCCGTTTTTCAACCGTACAACGGCCAGCTCTTCATGACTTTTCTTCAAGTACTTTTTCAACAAGGGCTCAGACAAATGGGAAAACGCTCCGTGGCCAACATCGTGCAAAAGCGCGCAAGCGCGCAAGACCTGCGCGCGGCCTTTTTCAACGCCAAGCTTCCTGCAAAGCTGAGAAGTCAAATGAAAAGTCCCAATGCTATGCTCAAAACGCGAGTGCTGCGCCGAGGGAAAAACAAGGTAAGCAGTTGCAAGCTGTTTTACAAACCTCAGCCTCTGCATTGTCGCACTGTCCAAAAGCCTTTCTTCAAAGGCATTCAATTCAACGCTTCCATGCACAGCGTCCCTAACAACAACCATTTCAAACAAACCCAAAAAGTCTTCAAATCTTCTCAAACCAACACGAACTATTCTTCTCCAAATCCCTTAACAGTTCTCCGGCTGCCCTGGTTTTAACGCTCTCTCGCGCGTGTTGTATCCATTCACAAACCCCCGAAAACCCGCAATCTGAATACTCCTTTGCTTGAAAGGCGACTTCCACCAAGTCCGCGTCCTTTGCAATAATTGCCGCACGCGTCTTGCATTCCTTGAACTCCTGCAAAAAAGCCAAAAACAAGCCGGCGGTTTTCTGTGGCATCAGCAAAGCTTGGTCTTCGGCCGCTTTTTCCAACGCTTTTTCCTGGCACTTTCCAAAGTAGGTTGAACCTAATTTATGTAAGTCGTTGCACCTTGCCTCGGGAACGTCGTGAAACAAACACAACAAAACCGCTTTCTGCGAATCTTCTTCGGACAACCCCTCAAGCTCTGCCAACACTCGCGCGATTAGCGCAGTACGAAAAGAATGCTCGGCAACACTTTCGGGGTTTTTCACTCCTGCAAGCCACCAACCGCTGCGCGCAACCCTCTTCAAAGCGCCGAATTCAAAAAAGAGTTTTGAAGCATCCAAAAAAATTATTTCACCAAACAATACAAACCATTCTTTTTTTCAATGACTTCGCCTTTGTCACGCAGCACTTGTATTGCCGCTATTGCAAGACTTTTGTCAATAGCTGTTTTGACCAGTAGTTCTTGCAAAGGCAAGTCTTTCAAGGAAAGAACCTGGCAAACCTTCGGCGAAATCTTGTCGTACAAGTAACTTGAAATCACGTAAAACTTTTTGTCAAAACCGCGGACTCCGAACACTTCCCCTTTCTTTATTTTCATCTCGAAGTGGCCGGACACCCTTTTGGCTTCCCGCTCGCCTTGCAAAACTGCAAAGCCCTCGTTTTCAATTTTCCACTCCGCGCTGTT
>JBHHTN010000014.1:0-17958 GCA_046753405.1 Candidatus Micrarchaeia archaeon
AATCGTCTAATTCATTTGAATAGTGTTGATTCGAATGAACAATAAAAAATTGTTTTTTTTGTTTTTCAAACTCTCGAATTACCGGAGACATTTTAATTATTTCAGGACGGGTTCCAATGAGAAAACATGCTTTTGAGGCCATTGTATAACTAATTAAAAAGACTTTTTTAAACTGCACGTAGTAATTGACAGGATTAAAATATGCTTTTTATGCACGAAATAACAAATAGTCTCACTCCAGATGCCGTTGTTTTAGATTTGGGTGCCGGCCAGGGAAGCTTCGACTATTCAAATACAAAATTTAAAATAAAAGCAGTTGATTTGACTCCGCCAACAAAACCTTTTTCTGAAAACGTTGAGTTTGTTAAGGCCGATGCTTCAAATTTGCCTTTTGAAGACGGATATTTCGACGTTGTTTTCGCAAATTGGACTTTGGAACATTTTATCAACATAGACAGTTGCATTAGCGAAGTTCGCAGAGTATTGAAAAAAGACGGGCTGTTCTATTGTTCTGTTCCCGATTCCTGCGGAATTGAAGACAAAATTTACCGCAGAGTTTACAAAAACAGCCATGTTCAAAAATTCAATTTTGAATCATTCGTAAAAATGCTTTACGCCAATAAATTTCAAATTGTTTCTTTTTCTGACTGGTCCTCCGGATTTAATTATTGTCACGACCACAATAAGCTGAAAAGGATTCATGATTTGACTATTAAAATTACAAAAAAAGTCGATCAAAAATTCAAAACAAAACTTTCTCGTTGCGGTTGGATTTTCCTGTCAAAGGCAGTTGACGAGGTCGGACTTAAAACTGCGCCGTTTAATATTTGTAAAAAATGCGGCAGCGGAATACCTTACAGTCAAATAACTGAAAGTTTTTGGATTTGTCCTAATTGTAAAAAAAGAAATCTGTCGTTTAAACCGCCAAACGACTTTGAATGGGTTTAGACTTATTCGCTGATTATCTTTATTTCTTTAATTGATAATTCTCCGAGTATTTTGTTAAACGAACTGAGATTGATGAAAAGGGAAAAAGCTCCGTTTGGAGTTGAAAATGGAAACGAATATTCGCTCCACTGAGTATTAACCGCGTTTTGCATCAATATTTTATTTGAGTTCGCATAATCGCAAAATTCCATTAATAATTTATCTTTGGATCCTTTTGCAGTTACGCTTAAGACGTATGTTTTGTTTGGGGATGCGACTCGGGACGAAATCAGCACTCCCGCAAAAGAATCTTCTTTTTTTACCTTAATTATCGTCGGATTCCCCTGGACTACTTCTTCTTTTTGAGTGTTAATTATCCGAGGAAGTATTTTTTCATTTTTAGCAGTCATTTCTTTCAAATTTACTTCGTCGAAAATGCTGTTGGTAGTATCAACCATGGAAATTTTCATCTGCTCGCAGATAATCTTCGTTTTATATAATTGTTCTAATTCCATTATAAACTTATTTATTCTAAAGTCCCATGTTTTAGATTTCAAGAAGGAATCTATTTTTTTTAAATCCGGCGCATTTTTGATTGAATCGTCAAGTTTAAGCAAAAAGTCTTCTTTTTGATCTGCAAAAACAATCCCCGGCACATTGTTTATTTCAGGCAAAGGAGTAGAAACCACGTTTTTACCTCCGGAAAGGTACTCATAAGCCTTAACCGGGTTAATTGCCTTCACTAATTTCGTATCTTTAAAAGGAATAATAGTAGTTGAAAAATGAGATAAATAATTTGGCAAAACCTCGTATTTTTTTTCACCAAGGTATTGAATATTGGGAACATTTTTGATTTTATCAAAGATTGACGGGTGTATTGTCCCAATTAAGACAAATTGATAGTTGGGCCTGCTTTGCGCAAGATACAACAACAAATCATAGTCAAACCAATCCCAAATAGCGCCATAATACCCGACATACGGAGGGTTTTTTTTAAGGTCATCCGGTTTTGGATGCGGCTCTCTAGCGTTTACAAAACGCTTATTCTCAACGCCGTTTGGAATAAGCACTACGTTGTCGTTGTATTTTTTTGCCCGCTCTAAAAGAGGGAACGCGGTTGCAATTACCAGGTCCGAATTTTTTAAAAGTGTTTTTTCTCCTGATTTGAAAAAAGACGGGGACTCCTTAAATTCACTTATTTCGTCAACCAGGTCGTAAACAACCTTAAAACCGTGTTTTTTAAAAAAAGGAATAAATTCAGTCAAATAAGGCGCTTGAAAAAGAACTATTTTTTGCTTGGAATTGGAATAAGACAAAAAAATTCGCTCATACTCTTTGATTGCCCGAGGGCTTAACTCCGTTTTAAAAAGAACTTGTCTTAATTTTGAAATTAATTTAAAATGAATGTTGCTTAATTTTTTTGTTTGAAAAAACAACGCCTCTAAAAGCCAGTGGTTTTTTGAAGTTGAAACAATGTTGGCCGCACTAAGAGATCCAAAACGAATAGTGTTTGCATAAACCTCCAATCTTTCCTTTACAAACTCGTTTTTACCGGTTCTTGTTGGCTCTATAAAAAGAACATTGTGCTTTTGTTCTGAAAGAATTGTTGCAAAGTGATGAACCCGCTGATAAAGCGGAAACCTCCAGGAAATTGACGGAATTACAATTACGTTCATTTTAACACCTGTAAGTTAGGGACTACGCTTTTCAGCGGAAGATTATCATTGTAAGACCTAAGTTTAACTTTAGAGGCCTCCTTTTTTCGCTCTGAAAAGATATTTACTAGGTTGGAAAAATTCCAAAAAACCGCCCACGGAGCAAATTTAATTTCTCGAAAATAAAAAGTTACCCGCTGTTGGCTTTCGTCCAAACCCGGTTTGTTCAAGGTCTTCTGGTATACGAGAATTAAACTGTTTAAAACGTAAAAAACTGATTTTGCAAATACTTCCAAAAAGTAATAAAAAACGAAAAAAATTAAATTCTTTAAATCAAAATTTTTCAATATGAACAAAAGCCTGTTTCTAACCATCATTTTATCGTGAAAATCAGACGAGTGGGCCAAAGCCGACGCTTCCACTTTGTGCCAAATAACGGACGTTGGAACATAAACGCAGTCGTATCCCGCTTTTATCATTCGTGCACACCAATCCGTTTCTTCAAAGTAGGCAAAAAATTCTTTGTCCATTCCGCCTATTTGATCGTAGACTTTTTTTCTAACAATCATTGCAGCTCCTGGAAGATAATCAACCTTGGACTGGGGCCGGTTGTCAACAAAATTGAAGCAAAAACCAGTCCAAGGATCAACCTTTGGCCAGCTAACAGCAATTTTATTTGATAAATCAAACGCCGGGTTTTGATCGTTCCAAATAAGAATTTTCGAGCCAACCGCGGCTATTTTTTCATCTTTTTCCAACACGTCAACGGAGTTTTTAAGCCAGCTTTTATCAGCAACCGAATCATTATTCAACAAAGCCAAATATTTCCCGTTTGCATGAATAAACCCCCGATTGTTTCCTTCAGCAAAACCCAAGTTTTCACCGTTTTCAACAATTTTAACTTTAGGAAAATTTTTTTTCAAAAAATCCAGCGAATTGTCTTTCGAGCCGTTATCCGAAAAGATAATTTCAACTTTGTCAGACGGATAATCCAAGACGTAAAGCGAGGAAAGGCAGGACCGAAGGTGTTTTTCACCGTTCCAATTTACTATTATTACTGACACCAAAGGATAGGACAAGGTTAATCACACGCTCTAATTATCTTCTACCGGCTCTAAAACCGTTACTTTTCTTTTGGCAGTACTAAGTGTTTTTTGCATGTCTTCAAGTTGTTTTTCCCTGTCCTTCAAAAACTTATAACTCTGCGTCAATTCATCATCCTTAATCTTAAGCGATTTCTGCAAGTTTTCCAGTTGTTTTTTATAGTTTTCAACATCACTTTTGTAAGTCCCACTAAGCTGCTCAAGTTGTTTTTCCCTGTCCTTCAAAAACTTATAACTCTGCGTCAATTCATCGTCCTTAATCTTAAGCACCTTACGCAAATCGCCTGTTTCTTTTTTGGAATCAGCACCACTTTGACGAGTCTCAATAAGTTGCTTTACTTGTTTTTCCCTGTCCTTCAAAAACTTATAACTCTGCGTCAATTCATCATCCTTAATCTTAAGCACCTTACGCAACTCTTCCAATTGTTTTTCCCTGTCCTTCAAAAACTGATAGCATTGCTTCAATTCATTTTCTTTTATCTTAAGCGATTTTTGCAAGTTTTCCAATTCTTTTTTGTAGTTTTCAACATCACTCTTATGTGTTCCGGCAAGCAACTTCAATTGTTTTTCATATTTGGCCACATCTTCGCTTTGAACGGCTTTGAATTGGGCGTAAATGCTTTTTTTAGAGGCGCTGTTTGTTAGTTTTTTTTGTTTAGCGTTGTTGGCCGTACATTCAAGCCGGTAAGTCTTGGGAAAAAAAGGAGCTAAAACGTCATCGCTTAACCTTAAAAGAACCCGCAGTTCGTCCAGCTTAACCCCTGTTGTTTTTTCAAAATTATCAACTTTTTTCGCGCCCAATGATTTTGAAAATTCGCTTTTGTTTAAGTAGTTTAACTTCATCAAAAGGTCAAAATCGTCGTCTTTATCGTCGAAAGAACCTTGCTGGTCGGTTATGGCGCTTCCTTTTGAAAACTTATGCGCCAAGTACAGTGTTTCAATAAAGTGCTTTGGAACTACCTTTTGAACGGTCAACCCGTTCTTGTTTAAAAGAGCAATCCATTTTTCCAACGACATGCAGCGCTTGTGACCTATTTGTTGGGGGTATTTTGAATTTATGTCAGTTAATATTTTTTCAGAATCGGAATTTGGAATTTCAACTACCAATTGACCGTCTTTCTTAATGACCCGGTTTATTTCAGACAAAACCTTGTTTAAATCCTCAACGTGTTCCAAAACGTCGTATGCATGAACTTCGTCAAAGAAGTTATCTTCAAATGGAAGTTTTGATGCGTCGGCCACTTGAAAATGGGCATCAGCAAAATGCTTCTTCGCGGTCTTAATGGCATTTTCAGAAATGTCGATTCCAAAGACTTCGCCTTTTTTCAAAAGCAAGTGAGTCTTCGAACCGCTTCCGCAACCCAGGTCAAGGAGTTTCAAAATAATCACGGACGCATTCTATAATCAACTATAATCACTACCGCGACCAATAAATACATAATCGTCGATTGGAAACCGGAACACACAATAGCCGTGTCCACATAATACTTCACTTCCTTTAAACAATCCGCAAGTCACTGCACGCTTTTATTCTCCGTGCTACTGACGGTTTCTGCAAGTCCTTGGCGTAAGGAGGTAGCAGGGCTGAAACCGAGTTTGGCAAGCTTTTTGCAAGAGAAATACTGGTTCGACCCAAGGAACAAAAGCTGATTCTCAGACAGTAGAGGCCGTTTGCCTGCCAGCGAATAAAGTGGATCCGAAACCCTTTTTGCAAGTGAAAAAACCCACTTGGGGGCGGTTATCAGCTGCAAGTCTTTGCCGCTGGCATAGCCGGCCATTTTAACCAGTTGAGGCCAAGAAACAGCATCCGGGCCTGCCACGTTGCATACTTGACCTGCAAGTCGCGAAGAGGACACGGCAAAATCAAAAGCACGGGCTACGTCGCCTAGGTAAACCGGATTCAACAAGCTGGGACTGTCAACAGCAAAAAGAAGAGGGCTGCGATTTGCCAGTGTCAGCAAACGGGATACGCCGCCGCCAGATGGAGTACCCGGGCCATAGACCATGGCTACGCGCAGCACTACCGTCTCAAAGCCGGCCTTGCTCAAAAGTTTTTCCGCCTCGTATTTGGAAACAGAATAGGTTCCCCGAGGACTACAGCTTGAAAACTCGTCAATGGGCAGAGTGCCAGACTTTACTCCGTAAACTTGCACCGTGCTTGCAAACACTAATTTTCCGACGGATTCCTGCTCGCAAGCCTCAACAAGATTACGCGTTCCCTCGACATTTATTTTCCAAGCCTGCTTTGGGGACAAAGCGCGATACGGCAAAACCGCTGCCAAGTGAACAACCGCATCCGCGCCACGAAGTGCAGAGAGAAGCGAACTTTTTTGTTCAAGGTCCGCTTGAACTACCTTTACACCTGAAAAAGCAAGTTTCCGCTTATGCGTAACTGCCAATACTTTGTGCTTTTTTGCAAGCAACGGAACCAATGCACGACCAAGCACTCCAGAGGCGCCGGTAACAACAACTTTCAACAATAACCCCTCAAAAAAAGCGAAGATAAAACATGAATTGTACAAACTAAGCCTTATGACCGCCGCCAGATGTTTATGTTTAACAAACGGTATCTAAGCATATTTGCCATAAATTCATAAATCGTAAAGAATCCTACGCTTGATTTTCCCGCCTCACGCTTTAAAAACTTGCACGGAACATCGACAATCTTGCCTTTTTTTTGCAGAACGCCTATTACAATTTCAGCGTCAAGGAAATAATCGTTTGATAAAAGCGTAAATTCGTCTAAAAGCTTGCGAGAAAACACTTTTGGACAGCCGTTGACATCAAAAACCTTAGAACCAAAAAACACCGAGAACAAAAAATTGAATCCTTTAGACTCGACTATTCGATTAAAGCCGTCCTGCCTGACAACACGCGTTACTTTGCACAAATCGCAATCAGTTTGATTAAAGCGTTCGAAAACCTCGTAGAAGACTTCGGGCAACACCTGATTGTCGCCCCAGCCAAGACAAATAACCTCTCCCTTAGCTGCGGCAAACCCTTGTTTTACTCCCCAGCCATAACCAAGATTTTCAGGCACGCTGACGACTTTTACGCGGGAATTAATCAAAGACGCCTTTTTCAGTAAAGACCCGGTGTTATCCGAGGAACCATTATCAATACACACAAGTTCAAAATCAACTTTGTGTTTGTTGAACACATTCGATAAAGAGTTAACAAGACGATCAACGTTTTCCTGTTCGTCATAGAAAGGGATTACCACCGAAAGTCTAACCAACCTGGACACCACAAATTACAATCTTGAAAAGTTTATGTATTTGCTGACAAACCGTTAGACTCAACAATCTTACCAACCAAACAAACCAGCTTTAAACTTAGAGGAGTACCAATCAATTGATTTTTGAAGTCCATCTTCAACACTGTAACGCGACTTCCACCCTAAAACTTTCCGCGCCTTGGCAGCAGACAAATGTTGCTTCTTAATTTCCCCTCGCGCCTTGTTGAGAATCCTTGGTTTTACCCGCTTGCCCATCAGGCGAATAATGAGTTTGACAAGTTCAAGCACAGTATACTGGTTTTCGTTGCTGAAATTAAACGCCTCTCCGCAAAGCTTCTTCTGCTCGGTTTTTCTTCCAAGCAAGGAATAAGCTGCAGAGGCGTCCTCGACATAAATGTAATCGCGAACATATTTACCGTCAGAACGTATTACTGGCCTTTGGCCACGCAAAATGGAAAGAACGGTGCCAGGAACAAGCCTGTTAAAATTCAAATCTCCAGGCCCAAAAAAATTGCCGCAGCGCGAAATCGTAACCGGAAGAGCATAAGTATTCGCATACGCCTGAGATATTAAATCCACGCAACTTTTCGAAACATCGTAAGGGTGTTTTCCCTGAAGACTAGTAAGTTCAGTGTAAGGTAAAACAGGCTGGTCACCATAAGCCTTGTCCGAGGAGGCCACCACTACCGATTTAACAAACTCGTCGTTCTGACGACAAACCTCAAGAAGGTTCCAAGTTCCCCGTACATTGGACTCGAAAGTTGAAAGAGGAGAACGGTTCGCAGCCCCTACGATTGTTTGCGCACCAAGGTGAATAACGTTCGAAATTTCGTATTCGTTTATTGTTCGCTCAAGGACCGACAAGTCTTCAAGCTGTCCAGAAACAATAGTAGTAATTTTATCAAGGCCTTCCTGGAAAAAAAGCGAGCGCGGAGTATAATCCCTAACAAGACAGACTGCGTTTGCGCCACTTTTGCATAAGTCTTTTACCAGCCAGCTGCCAACAAGTCCTGTCGCACCAGTAATAAAAACGTTTTTTCCCGACCAGTACTTTGAATCTGCCATTAAACCCACCTAATCAACTTGCCACGGCACGTTGCCGGAATTCCAGATCCGATTTAACTCCAAAGCGTCCTTGAAGGTATCCATGGCATGCCAGAAACCATCGTGCTTATAACAGGAAAACTGTCCCGCGGACACCAGTTTTTCAAAAGGCTCTGACTCGAGAACACAACCATCCTCTTCGGACAGGTAATCAAACAACGCTTGCTTGAAAACGAAGAAACCGCCGTTTATGTAATCAAAAAGAACGGGTTTTTCAACAAACTCCACTATTTTACCCTCCTCGTTCTCTCTGATACGCCCCCATCGAGAATGAGGATGAGCTGCTGTAAGAGTGGCAATAGTGCCCTGTTTTTTGTGGAATTTAAGAAGAGCATCAATATTAACGTCGGAAAGGCCGTCTCCATAAGTAACAAAAAAATCTTCAGAACCGTCCAAGTATTTTTCTATTTTTTTGACGCGAGCGCCAGTGCACGCGTTGAGCCCAGTATCCGCAAAAGTAATAGACCAGTTATCCGCCCTTGCATTTTTGTGAACTATTTCGTTCTTTCTCTGATTCAGGTTCATCGTAAAGTCGTTGTTCATAAACTGGTAGTTGAGAAAATAATCCTTAATCTGCTCTCCCTTATAACCCAAGCAGAGCACGAATTCGTCAAAGCCGTAAGAGGCATACCGCTTCATTATATGGTACAGAATGGGCATGGAACCAATAGTAACCATTGGCTTGGGCTTGAATTCGGTTTCTTCACGCAGACGAGTCCCTTGCCCTCCACACAAAATAACTACTTTCATAAAAAAATCCCTAGATTACCCGAATACGAAAAGGCAGTCCACCCAACACAACTTTCGCGATAACTCACAAAATAACTAACAAAACAAATAAGTACCTTTAGTTTGATTCCCAGGCATGAGCCTTGCAAAGAACCTTATTTATTACGTTTGAACACTACCAACCGGTTAGAGGCTCCGAAAAGCGAGTAGTTGCTGGTATTAAGCTTGGATACAAAAAACTCGTGCTGTTCGGGGGTAAGATACCACTCAACGCCCGTTCCCATGACAACATAATCAACGCGATCATAATTTACCGGAAACATATAAAGCTCCTTGCGCTGTGCAACGTGGGGCAAAGCGTTGTCATAAACTGAAACAGAAGCATCGTGAGGGATTTGCGCCAACAGATTCTCAGAAGCAACATCGTCAGGGCTTACTGAAAAAAAAGAAGCCCCCAATAACGCCGGCTTATCAAGAAGCGAGAACAAAGGAAACAGGCTATAAGACGTCGTCGCAAAAAGCATTGAAGCAATTAGAATTCCCGCCAAAAGAAACCCAAGCACTTTGTTAAAAAACAAAGTGACTTTCAACTCGGTCAACGCCCATCTGAAAGCAGACAAAATATTCTTCAGACCCAAAACCGCTGCAATAAACAAGCCGGGAAGAACACCCGAATTGTACTGCCCCCACATAATTTGCTGGGCAGCATTATTTCGCAATAAATTCTGAAAAAGGTTCGCACCGGCATTCAAAAGCGCTAAAGGATCAAAAAGCGCGAGGAAACCGGTTCCGGCAAATAATTGAAATAAATATTCAAGTTTGGACGCAGTAAACAAGTTTTCTAAAACAAAATCCGGCCGAGTTAAAATAGTAATTAAAATGTCGGGAATCGACCCCCCAAGATAAGCGTAGTAACCCACAAAATAGTAGCCAACCTGGTTGAAAACAGGAATGATAAACTGGATACCCGCAAAAGAAGCCAAAACACCTCCAACTAAAACTGCCAGTCCTGCTTTCATCCAGCGCCTGGATAAAATAAAATACAAACCAATAGACGCCACTATGAAACCTACAACTTCTTCTATCAAAATGGCAACAACAACGCTTGCAAGCAAACCCGGCGCATTCTTTTGAGAAGCAAAGTAATATACGAGAAAAAAGAAGGGAACGCCAAGGGCCAGAGTATGAAAATCTGCCAGTGCAATGCCCCATAAAGCAGGATTAACCAAAAACGCAGCAGCGAAAACAACCCCCCACCAAGGGTTAGAGAGTTCTTTTTCTGCAATGCGAAATAACACTACTGCCGCAAGGCCAAGTGCAAGAACTTGCACAAAAAGAAGGGTTAATGCCGAGGGATAAAAAACATAAAACGGGCCGACCAACAACAACATTGCAGGATTAAAATGAATGCCAAAACCATTCTTAGTAGGATGATACGCACTCCAACTTATTGAAGTCCAATTCTCAGACCCGCGGAAAGAATTAAGGTCGAAAACAGAGTAAGCGGAAGAAGCCCCCCAAAGCTCGCCGTTTAACGTTGTCCAAAGCTCTTGTTCGTAAATGCCCAAATCAGTGAATGTCGCAAAGGACTGATGACGCACTGAGGCCACGCCAAAGGCCGAAACAGTAAACAAGGCTACTAGCAAGACAAGCAGAACATAAGGAATCTGTTCTGCCAACGACATTTGCAGAAAACGATGTATTGCTTGGGACAAAGACGATTTGATTGACATATTCTAATCACTTTTTTCGCGTTGCAATGAAATCGCCGATTGCCAATGCGTCCACGCAGCCCCAAACAAGGTGTTGTACTGCGTCACTTGGCCTTTCCACAATAGGCAACCCATGCCGATTGAAACTCGTGTTTAAAACCGCCGGAATGCCAGTAGATGATTCAACACAAGAAATCAACGAATGAAACCTAGAATTCTCTTCCTTTTCCACTGTTTGAGGCCGCACAGTACCATCAATGTGATTCACGCCTCCCAAATCCCCTGCTTTCTCCGGTACTGCATCAAAACCTTGAACCATGAAAGGCGACGCAACGGGATTTTGCAAATACTCAGAGGCACGCTCTGCAAGAATACTTGGAGCAAAAGGCATGAACCGTTCCCTTTGTTTAAGCAAGTTGTTGATCCGATCTTTTATTTGCTTGCTGTTTGGAAGTGCCAAAACGCTGCGGTTTCCAAGCGCTCTTGGCCCCCACTCGGAACGGCCTTGAAACCAACCGACCACCTTGTTGTCGCAAACAAGATCTGCTACCTCAGAGGACGCGTCTGTTACTGATTGAAAAGTCAATTTGTCTGAAAACATCATAAGTTCTGCTTTTATTTGCTCGTTTGAATACTCTGGACCCAAGTAAGCATTGCTCATTTTTTCTTTTGGAGACTTACCCGTTTCAATAAACAAAGCCTCAAGTGCTGCGCCTATTGCCGACCCGCCGTCACCAGGATTTGGATGAATGAAAAACTCGCAAGAAGGAAGAGCTTCACGCAATTTCTTGTTGACTTTAATGTTAAGAAAAACGCCTCCCGATAAACATACTTTCTTAATTCCAAACCGTTCTACGGCATTTGAAACAAGTCTGACTACTGCCTCTTCCAAAAGCACTTGAGCCGCAGCAGCAACATTTTCACGACCAAATTGAGAAATCAGATAACGGAGTGCTTGAAAAGACGGGTCTTTTGAAAAATCTACGCAAAAGCGTCCATTGCAAACATTAAAACTGCAGTAAAAAGCCTCGTTTTTTTCAAGTTCAATTCCCTTTACAGTTGGAATAAACTTCGAAAGTTTGTCGCGAACCTTCAAAGGATCGCCGTATGGCGCAAGACCCATTGTTTTTCCTTCGCCGTCAGAATAAGCCCATCCCAGTGCTTCGGTAATTGCACCGTAGAAACTGCCAAAACTTGCGTCAGGACCGTAAAGCACTTGACGCTTAAGCTCAAAGTTTTCGGCAAGAAAAAGTGCTCCAGACGAAGGACCTCCCTCGTCAAGGCCTCCGCCATCAAGACATACAATCAAAGCGTCCTTCCAACCAGAGGTGCGAAAAGCACTTGCAGCATGCGCAGTCTGATGACTTATCATGAATACGTTCTTAGGTGCCTTGCCGCGTTTTTTCAAAACTTCAATGGAAACCGACGGATTCTCGTTGTTTGTAAGCTTGGATGGAACCTCAGGTTGACTGGACCACGGAAGGGTTATGGCTTCAAAATCCTTCATTTCCAAGCCATACGTTTTTGAAAAAAAGTCAAGAGAACCTGCAGGAAAACCAGCGTAATGCTTTACACGGTTGAACCTCTCCTCTGCAACCGCACTTTGCACTCCGTCCTCGTTTACTATTGCAGCGCTGGTGTCATGAGAATACCAAATGAATGGTTCAAGATTGCTAAGCCCAAGATACGTCGTCATTTTTTATCAACAAAATTCCACGCATTAGGCATTACAATCAAACCGCCCGGAGCTTTTTTTCCAGTAACCTTGAAATGATATTGAAAATAAAGTACATCAAGAGGTTTAACTGTGTTTGGAAGCCTATCGTAAACCGACACTTCCAAAAAATACTTGCCTTGCGCTAAGTGAAGTTCTTTTACGTCAAAAACCAGCTTTCCGGAAGAACCCTTAGGCCACTTGCGAGGCTTAAAGTGAGAAGTGTTTGCAACGAAAAGACAAACCTCCTGCGGAGTGTAAATGTTTATCCCAAAAGAAGGGTCTTTGACGCGTCCTATTACCTTGTAGTTTAATTCAACGCTGAAATGCTCGTTGGAATCAAACGAAATTTTTTCCTTTTTGTTTTTTCCAAAAAACCTTATTTTAGTAATTTTTATTTCCTTGGAACCCCAACGATCAGCGTCTGTTTTTATTTTAGTAGGCTCAACTGTCTTAGCACTAGTTTGAATTGCCGGTTCAACATTTACCGGATGAATGCCTGTTTTTGGCACAACAACCGGCCGTGTTGGCAAGTCAAGTTCTTTTTCAGATTCCTTGTTTTGTTTTATTAACAAAGCATCTTCTTGGTTTGACAGTAACTTCAAATAAACATTAGCTACCTTGCTGGTTGTTCCTGCTGAAACAAGTTTTCCTCCGTCAAGAAGAACGCAGCGATTGCAAACTTGTTTTACAAGTTCAAGGGAATGAGAAACAAACAAAATAGTCTTTTTCTTTCGCTTCAACTGCATTATTTTATCAATACATTTGCACTTGAAAGCCTCGTCTCCGACTGCAAGAACCTCGTCAACAAGAAGAATGTCCGGGTCGGTGTTGATTGCAGTTGCAAAGGCAAGCCGCATCTGCATTCCGCTTGAAAAATCCTTTAGTTTCATGTCCATGAACTTTTCAAGTTCGGCAAACTCGACGATTTTGTCGTATCGTTTTTTGATCTGTGCATGCGACAGGCCCATTATTGCCCCGTACAAAAACACGTTTTCACGGGCAGACAAATCAGGTTGAAACCCAACGCCTAATTCAATGAACGGAACTATTCTGCCTTGAACCTCTACCTTTCCCGTACTTGGCCCCAGAATTTTTGCAACAAGTTTCAAAAGCGTGCTTTTTCCAGAACCGTTTTTGCCCAAGATTCCGACTGACTCGCCTTTTTTGACGCTGAAAGAAATTTTATCAAGCGCCTTAAAGCTGGTTATGTCCATGTTTTCCCCGCTTATGGCATTAAGAACTGCGTTAAGCGAACTTGTTTTTTTTTCATGCGGCAAATCGAACTTTTTTGAAACATTCGACAGTTTTATTGCAAAATCACTCATAACAAATCACAATTTTTCGGCGAAATCAGGTTCAAACCTTGCAAAAACGCTCCAGCCTAAAACAACGAAAAGCAATCCAAAGACAACAGAAAAAACAACGGGCATAACACTTGGAAACTCGGCGTAAAGCAAGACTTGGCGAAAAAGTTCCACTAAATGCGCCAAGGGGTTGAAATCCAAAACAAAACGGTAAGCACTTGGAATAAAATCGCGCGAATAAAAAATAGGAGTCAGGTAAAAGCCCGCGTTAAGAACCACTTCCCACACATTTGACATGTCCCGGTAGTACACGTAAAGCGCGCTTATTGCCAGGGACACTCCGTAAACCAAAACAAATTCAAGAAGTAAAACAACCGGAAAAAGCAGGATGGGGAAAGACAATTGAATCCCTGAAAAAACCAGTACTGCAAACACTGCAATAAATTCCAAAAGCGAGCTTATAAGCGCGTAAAGGGACGAGGAAAACACCAAAACTTCCCTGGGGAAATAAACTTTTTTCACCAAGTTGGCTTTTCCTACCAAATTAAGCATTGCAGTTGAAGTGCCGATTGCAAAAAACCTCCAGGCAACAAGACCGATTAAAAGAAAAACGTGAAAGTTCGGAATGTCCACTTTGAAGAGGAAGACAAAAACCGCCCACAGAATAACAGTCATCAAAAGCGGGTTTAGCAAAGTCCAAAAAAAGCCCAAAACAGAGTTTTTGTAGCGCACTTTCAAGTCTGAAACCACCAAGCTCCAGACAAGCTCGCGATAAGCATGAATGTTCTTAAAAGAAGTTAAAAAAGACGAAGCCAAAAACCCTGCACCTTCTAAGAATTCACGCTAAAGAGATATATTAAAACTCCCGTGAACAAACAAGAAAGTATGACAAAAATACTAGCGGTAATGCCCAGAATCGCTCGTTTTCCGCCCTCAAGCGGGGACGAAGTGCGGTTTTTCAAGCTTCTTCAAAAAGAACAGGAAAATTGGGGGGCAAACGCAATAGTTTCAACAGGAAAACCTGTTTTTTCAAAAAAAACAATTTCCAAAAGCAAAGTAATTTCAGTTCCCCTCGGAGTAAGCCTGCGAACTGACAAGGCCCCGAAAATATACTCGTTAATCCCTTTTTTGAAGTACGTTGTTTACCCCTTTCACTTGGCGTTATTCGCCTCAACAATTTTTGTAAAATCCATGAAAAACCCCGCGTTCATCCACGCTCACACAATTGAAGGCGGGCTTGCGGCTTTTTTACCCTCAAAAATTTTGAACGTTCCGCTTGTTTTGGACCTGCATGATGTTGACAGCGCAAAGTCCATGAAAATTCAAAAAACCAACGTGCTTGCCTGCAGTATTTTTGAATACTTGGAAAAGCTGATGATTCAAAACGCGCAGGTAGTACTAGCTACCAACAAAATTCAAAAGAAAAAAGCAATTGCAAAAGGCGCAAAAAAAGTCGAAATCGTCCCAAACGGTTTTGACAGCGCTTTTTTCCCCTTGAAAAAACCAAGCAAAAATATCGTGCTTTACGTAGGCGACTTGATCGCCTATCAGGGAGTAAGCACGCTTATTGACGCAATTGAACTTGTTTCAAAGAAAAAACCTCTTGTGCAACTGAGAATAATAGGCAAAGGACCGCAAGAAGAATTTTTAAGAAAAAAAAGCGAAAAACTCAAAGTAAACGCGGTTTTCCTCGGACTTAAAACCAAAACGCAAGTTGCAGACGAAATAAGACGCTCAACAGTCTGCGTCTCCCCTCAACTTAAAAACGGTTTTACAAACGCCGCCCAACCAATCAAAGTTCTCGAATACTCCGCATGCAAAAAACCGGTTGTGTCAAGCGATCTTGACGGCGCGCGTGAAATTCTGAAAAACGCGCTTTTTGCAAAGCCAAACAACGCAAAAGACCTTGCAAAAAAAATACTGCAAGCCTCTGCAAACCCCAAAAAATACACCTCAAACGTGCGCGGTTACACCTGGAATGCCGCGTTCAAAAAACTCAAAGCAAGCCTTTCAAGCTACTTCCAAAAATAAGGAACCGTGCTCATTCTTCTTTTCAGAAAAACCGGAAAAAGAAAGTGAAACTTTCCGCAAAAAAGCCCTGCGACCTTCAAAAAATTGTAAACAAACGCATAAGGCAGGCTAAAGGGGTGCTTTTTCAAAAGGAAAAAAAGCTCGCCGATAAAACCCTGCGTAAACTTCAAAAAAAGCATTAGTGAAGACTCTTTGGAACCCGCGTAGATTTTGGACAAGGCAGAACCCGAGTCAAAATACCTTTTGAAAACGCCCAAAAGCCCAAAATCATGCGAGTGAAAGACCTTTGAGGAGGCAACGTAACGGGTTTGAAAACCCGATGTCAAAACTTTTTTTGCCCAAAACTGGTCCTCGCTTGAAACCAGCACCTTTGAAAACCGAATTTTTTTCCAAACGCTTTTTTTTATTGCAGAACTTGCATTTGAAAAGAAAACCTCGCGCGAGGAAGGCGTTTTAGACGGAAAATTCGTCCTTGACGCCTTGGGGTACTTCACGGATAAAAAGAAGGACTCGGAAGGATTCGTCCTTTTAAATGGAATCTGCCTTGAAAAAGCTCCTGCAACAACTTTTTGTCCAAGGGGCGCGACTAGCTCGGAAAGCCAATCGTCATTGACAGGAAGCGCGTCTTGCGTCAAAAACACCAATATGCTGCCTTTTGCCTTCAGCGCCCCCAAGTTTCGCACCAAACCGTGCGAAAAAGAACGGGGACTTATTTGAATAATTTTGCAGAAGTGCTTCCTTGCAACATGCAAAGTAGAGTCAACAGAGCCCGAGTCAACCACGATTATTTCAAAAACCGCTTTGTAAAAGCGGAGGCGCGAGAGCAACCCCTCAAAGGAAGGGCCCGCGTTTTTCGTTGGGATTATTACAGAAATCAATCCGGGCAAAAACAATTCACCGTTTCTCTATTCCCAAAATGCTCAAAAAGAACGCTGAAAAAACGAATTGGGTCCCTAAAACAAGAAAAGTCAATGCGATAATTCCGCGCCTGATTTCAAAAAGATTTCCAAAACCGCGCAAGTACCAGTCGTATAAAATCGTAAGGCCGAAGAGTATTCCAACTGCAATTATGCCAAGGCCGACAACCGTGGCACGCTCTAAGGTGAAATACTTGTAAAGTAAAAAAATGGTTTTAGACGGCTTTTCAAGCTTGGAGTTTACCGCGTACACCTTTGTAAACAGACCCATTATCAAAACCTGAAACCCTAAAATCGACAACATGCTTCCAATAAACAAAGGATGAATGTCTAAAAAGAAACCAAAAACGTTTACTGGCCCTGAAACCAAAGTCGAAAGAAGAATTAAACCCAAAACCAGCATGAAAAAGCCGGGAACCATAAACAAGTAGTTGGGCGCATACAACAACATGAACCGCAAATGCCGCCATCCATCGGAAAACGTGCGAAGGTGAGGCGCCTGGCCTTGCCTTGCATAATACGTTATTGGCACTTCAACAGTTCTCAAATTGTTTTTGCTCGCTTTGATTACCATTTCGGAGGCAAACTCCATTCCCGTTGCATGAAGGTCAAGACCGTCCAACGCCTTCTTGGTTATTGCACGAAAACCGCAATGAGTATCGGAAAAATTCGTTGAGAAAAAAAGATTCAACAAAGCCGAAAGCGCGGGATTTCCAACATACTGATGAAGCCAGGGCATTGCCTTGGGCATAATCTTGCCTTTAAGGCGCGAGCCCAACACAAAATCCGCTTTTTTGCTCTTAAGCGGTTCAAGCAAACGCGGAATTTCATCGAAATCATACGTGTTGTCAGCATCGCCCATTACCACAAACTTGCCTTGAGCTGCGGCAAAACCCGCCAAGTAAGCGTTGCCGTACCCCGCGTTCCAAGGAACAACCACTCTTGCTCCAAGTTTCTTTGCAACCTCGGCGGATTTGTCGGTTGAAGAATCAGCAACAATAATTTCGCCGTTTATCTTCTCGCGTTCAAACACCCGCAAAATCTTTTCAATGCAAACACCAATGGTTTTGCTCTCGTTTTTGCAGGGAAGCACGACGGATAGGTCAATTGAACCGTCTTTTTCAAAAGTTTTCATTTAAAACCGCTGTTTAGTCTTTTTTTGCAGACGCTCTCACTTCTTTTGCAGCATGCATAAGGGACTCGACTGTCCCCGCATCACTCCAAAAACCGTCAACAATAGAATAAGACAACATGCCTTTTTTTAGGTAAACGGTGTTAACGTCGGTAATTTCAAGCTCGCCTCGAGAAGACGGCTTTAAACTCTTTATTATTGAAAACACGCTTGAATCAAACAAGTAAAAGCCAGTAACCGCATAAGACGACTTTGGCTGCTTGGGCTTTTCGTCTATGCAAACTATTTTTCCGTCCTTTATCTCAGGAACGCCAAAGCGCTCGGGGTCAGGAATCTCCTTCAAAAACACTGTTGCTCCTGATTTGAAAGAAGAAATTTTATCGGAAAAA